>CAYJTX010000071.1:0-11674 GCA_964372615.1 uncultured Bacteriovoracaceae bacterium
ATTTCGAAGGAGCGATGGATTTCGGTCGCGGGAGCTACGCCGCGGTGAAGGCCACAATGGATAGACTGCGGCTGGAGGCTGCCGAGCAGGGGATCGAGACGCTCGTGCTCGACGCGGGCGACTTCAGCGAGGGGACCCAGCACTACTTCTCCGGCAAGGCCGACTACTCCTGGCGCATGATGGACGCGCTCGGCTACGACGCTGTTGTTCTTGGTAATCACGACTACCTCATGGGAATCCGGGAGCTGGACGCGCTCCTGGGCCGGGTGCGGCCTGAGTTCGCCCTCCTCGGTGCCAACTTCGCGCCCGCATTCCACGAGACGCTCGACACCCCGGAGCTCAATCGTACATTGAAGCCCTACCTCGAGCTGCGACGGGCGGGCTTGCGTCTCGCCGTCTTGGGACTCGCGAACGACGAATTCGACTACCGCTGGCGGGTGGGGCAGCTGACCATCGATCCGCACGCGGAGGCGGTCGAGAAGTACCTTCCGGGTCTTCGGGCCCGGAACGACGTGGTCATCGCGCTTTCGCATATTGGCACGGGCGCGGATCGCGCGCTTGCCCGCGGGTACCCGGGGATCGACCTCGTGGTGGGCGGCCACTGGCACGAGTACGTGGAGACCCCCTACTGGGAGGTGAATCCGGAGGGCCGCCGGGTTCCGGTCGTCCAGGCGGGCGATCACGGGCGTGTGGTCGGCCGACTTCTCGTGGATGTCGAGCCGCGAGGCTCGGGCGCCGACGAGGCCGGTCAGCCGCTCGCCGTTCTCAGCTATTCCCTCGTGCCCGTGCGCTCGGACGGCCCGCGCGACCAGGCCGTGGATCGGCTCGCAGCGGAGTCGCGGGCGGCGCTGGAGCGCGAGTACGGCCGCGACTGGCTGGCCGAAGAGGTAGGACACTCGGAGGTGCCGCTCGTGCGTCCGACGAATCGGCCGACCGAGTGGGGCGCGCTCGTCGGCGATGCGATCCGCGAGGCGGCGGGCGCGGACCTCTCGGTCGACTCGGGCGACCTCTATGGTGACGACCAGGTCGCAGGACCTGTGACGCGAGAGGGGCTGCTCTTGTTTTATCCCCGCATGTTCAGCCTGGAGAACCGGATGGGCTGGACCGTCTGGATCTCGAAAGTCTACGGCTGGGTGCTGCGCACCGCGCTTGAGCAGGCCTACCGCCGAGGCGTGAAGCTCGTGATCCGGAATCTCACCTACCGGCTGGAAGGGAAGCCCGGAAAGGAGAAGCTCGTCGACCTGCGCGTGGGCGGAGAGCCAATCCGCGCTGTGAAGAGCTACCGGGTCGCGCTTCCCGAGGGGATCGGGCGTGCCATTCAGGAGATGCTGCCGATCACCCAGCTCTTCTTCCGCTTCCCGAAGGACACCGGCATTCCCATCTGGTCGGCGATCGAGCGCAAGCTCAGACAGGTGGGCGTCGTGAAGCCCGGCTACGGCGGCTTGCAGGCGCCGGTGCCGGTTCGAGCTCCGGGCGCGTCGCCGAAGGGGTGTTAGGTGAAATAGGCGAGAATGAGCTGTGTTCAGTTGGAGGAGTTGGGTGACCATGACCGATGCATTGTGGACTACTCGGCGTACGATTCGCCCCGCAGGGTGGGAGCCGGCATGGCGACAAATTGACCCGCACCCGGGTTCGATTTTCCGTGTCGGTCCCGGAACCCCTTGGATTCTCAGGCTGAATCGGGACCCCCCCCTGTGGGATATTATATTTCAATAGTTCAATATTCCGACGCCCCGGAAAAATTTTTGACAGGCCGGCAAACGTTGCTTAGCCTTTCTTATGTGCCGATCCCGAACGGGGCTGAATGCTCCGCGGGTCCGGCAAGCCGGATCGCCGATCCGGATCGCAGGAAAGCGATCAACGCGGAGCGGCGACCCGGTTCGGAACCATGGAAGGAACAAAGGAGGAGCATTGATGCTCGCATTCAGATCTCCGTTGGTAGGTGAGAGTCCCGCCGTGCAGGCGGTTCTCAGGACGATAGAAAAGGTCTCCCAGACGGACAGCACCGTCCTGATTACCGGGGAGAGCGGCACCGGAAAGGAGCTGGTGGCGCGAGCCATCCACTCCAATTCCCCTCGCTGCGACAAGCCCTTCATCATCGTCAACTGTGGCGCCATTCCCTCGGAGCTGCTCGAGGCGGAGCTCTTCGGTCACGTGAAGGGGGCCTTCACGGGGGCGACCCAGAACCGTGCGGGCCGCTTCGAGCTCGCCAGCGGCGGGTCGATCTTCTTCGACGAGGTGGGCGAGCTTCCTCTTCATCTTCAAGTAAAGCTCTTGCGCGTGCTTCAGACCCGGCAGTACGAGCCGGTCGGCTCGTCGCGAACGGTGGAGGTGGACGTCCGAATCATCGCCGCGACGAACCTGGATCTCGAGGAGGCCTCCCGCAAGAAGGAGTTCCGCGACGACCTGTACTACCGGTTGAACGTCATTCCGGTGAGGGTTCCGGCGCTTCGGGAGCGCCAGAGCGACGTGCCGCTCCTCGTGAAGCATTTCGTGGAGCAGTTCAACCGACTGACTGGGCACACGGTCGAGCCGCCCGCCGGGCAGATGATGGACGCGCTCATGTCCTACGACTGGCCCGGAAACGTTCGCGAACTTGAAAACATGATGGAACGCCTAGTGATCCTCAAGGGTCAGGGCAGCGTGGATCTCGGGGATCTCCCCCATCGCATTTTCCAGAAATACGTCGAGGGTAAGCCCATGGGTACTGGCGCAGTGTCGGAGTGGGAATTTCCGAGAATGGTCCTGCCGAACAGCGGACTGGATCTGAAGGCGATCGTCGATGCCTTCGAGAACCATCTGATTGATCAGGCGCTCGCGAGAACGGGCAACAACAAGAACCGGGCGAGCGAGCTGCTTCAGATGAACCGCACGACGCTGGTCGAGAAGCTCCGCAAGCGTGGCATGATCACGCCGGCGCCGAGGCGGGGCGAGCCGGGCATCATGCCGGGCGCCATGACTGGCCCGGCCGGCACGGCCTGAGCCCGCTTACCGACCCGGGGAGAATCGCGGCGTCTCTGTCAGCCCGCGGCATCTCCCTGTAGATAAAGCACTCCTTGACACGGCCCGGCATACGTTGTCCGGTGGTGTAGGACATCGGAGGGGGCTGAGAGTGGCGATTGAGAGAGGTAAGAAGGACGGCCCCTGGGACGTCATCATCGTCGGCTCGGGGATGGGGGGCATGGCCTGCGCGGCCGCGCTCGCGAAGTACGGCCGGCGCGTCCTGGTGCTCGAGCAGCACTACGTCGCCGGCGGCTTCACGCACACCTTCAGCCGCAAGGGCTACCACTGGGACGTGGGCGTGCACTGCCTGGGCGAGATGGAGCCCAACCGGGCGCCGGGTAAGCTGATCGACTGGCTCTCCGACGGCCGCGTCCGAATGAACAAGCTAGGCGACCTGACGGAGATCTTCCTCTTTCCGGACGGCATGCGCTTCGAGATGCCCGCGTCGAGCTCGGGCTTCCAGCGCAATCTCGAGAAGCTCTTTCCTGACGAGAAGCCGGCGATCGCGAAGTACATGCAGCTCGTGCGCGAGGCGGCCAAGGCTGCGAAGCCCCACTTCATGATGCGCATGGCGCCCCGCTGGGTCGACACGGTCGCCTCGCCGGTCGTGGAGCGCAAGAGCCGCAAGTGGTGGATGAAGACGACCGCGGAGGTGCTCGCGGACCTCACGTCGAACGAGAGGCTTCGCGCGGTGCTCGCAGGCCAGTGGGGCTACTACGGCAGCCCGCCCAGTCGCTCGAGCTTCTTCATTCACGCGGTCACGATCCGCCACTTCTGGAACGGAGGTTACTACCCGGTCGGCGGCGCGTCCGTGATCGCCGAGAGCTTCCTCGACGTCGTTCGCAAGGCGGGGGGGGACGTGCGCCTGCGCACGACCGTTGAAGAGGTGATCGTCCGCAAGGGTGTGGCGGTCGGAGTGAGGATTGCCGGGGGCGAGGAGATCCGCGCGCCCATCGTCGTTTCCGCAGCCGGGGCCCGGACGACGGTCGAAAAGCTGCTCCCAGAGCGGATTCGCGAGGACGCCTGGGCGCGTGAGATCCGCTCGCTCGACCAGTCTCCCGCGCACCTTTGTCTCAATATAGGCTTCGAGGGCGATATCGCGGCGGCCGGCGCGACGGCGGCGAACCAGTGGTTCGTCAATACCTGGGACGTCGAGTGGGAGGAGTGGGACCTGGACGACCCGAAGTCGATCGCGCCCCTCTGGTACGTCTCGTTCCCGACGCTGAAGGACCCGGCGCACGACCCCGGCCCTTCGCTCAGACACACCGGCGAGGCTGTGACGTTCGTGCCCTGGAAGGCATTCGAGAAGTGGAAGTCCACGCGAAGGGGGTTTCGCGAGAAGGATTATACCGCGTTCAAGAAGGGCATCGAGGAGCGCACGACGGCTCAGCTCTGGAAGTGGATGCCGAAGGTCATGGACCTCGTGAAGTACCAGGAGCTTTCGACGCCTCTCTCGACCGCGCATTTCACCCGCGCGCCTGAGGGCGCGATCTACGGGCTCGAGCCGACGCCGCGGCGCTTCGGCTGCAAGGGGCTTCGCACGCGCACGCCCGTGAAGGGGCTCTACCTGTCTGGAGCGGATGTGGCGACCCTGGGGGTCGTTGGCGCGCTCATGGGCGGGATCATGACTGCATCCACACTTGAGCCGAGGGTGATGGCGCGGCTGAGGTAGCAGGCTTTGCCTTCGGGCCTTGAGACGACTCAGGGCTTCGCGGGGGGTACGTCTTCCTGCGCCTCCTCGGAGTCCTTGATGGTCTTGCGGACGAGATTCCGGATGATCCGGTTGCGATTGGCGCCGCCGAGCAGGGCCTTGGCGTCGTAATAGAGGCCGGGGTCGTTCACGAGCGCTCCCAGCGTGCCGGTGCCGCGGTCGATTTTTCTCAAGATTCCGTCCAGGTGGCCCACCGCGCTCTTGAGCTGGATCTGGTCAAGCTCGGCGTTGAGCCGCTGGCTCGCCTGCGCGAGGTTTCGGGCAGTCGCGGCGATGCCTTGGAAGAAGATCTCGCTCCTTTTTTCCGATTCGAAGCTCTTGAGCATGGTGTCGAGGCTTCGGGCGACGCTGTTGAGGGAGATGATGAGCTGATCACCCTTGTTCAGGAACTGCGTCAGATCCTGGTAGGGCTTGGGGATGATCTCGCCGCCGAACTCGAGCCGGGGTTTCGTCGGGGAGCCCGCCGAGATCGAGACGTACTTGTCACCCAGGACTCCTTGAGTGAGGATCTCGACGGTCGAGTCCTGTCGCACGAGCTCGGCGTATTTGACCACGACATCCAGGTCGACGCGGATATTGCCGATCTTCGCGTCATAGTCGACCTTGTCGACGGTTCCGACCTGGATGCCTCCGATCACGATTTTCGCTCCCGGGATCAGCCCTTCGACCGAAGGGAAGTGCCCGACGTAGTGGTTTGTCCGGGTGAAGAAGTTCTCCTGTCCCCCCAGCACGAGAATCGCGATCATGGTGAGGGTCGTCCCGAGCCCGACGAAGAGTCCCACCTTGATTTCGGTCTCGATCGACTTACGCATGGCTTTCATGACCTCCTTCCACGAATGCCTGGACCATGGGATCCTTCGATTCGCGGATCTCGTCCAGGGTTCCGACCGTGTGGATCTTTCCGTTGTAGAGGATGGCGATCCGGTCGGCGATCTCGAAGGCGCTCGGGATGTCGTGTGTAACGAAGATCCCGGTGATTCCGGTCTTCTTCAGGGTCTTGACGTTGTCGAGGAGCCGCTTTGTATTGATCGGGTCCAGGCCGGCCGTGGGCTCGTCGAAGAGGATGACCCGCGGCTCGAGGATGATCGCGCGGGCGAGGCCGGCCCTCTTCTGCATCCCTCCTGACAGCTCCGCGGGCAGAAGGGCGTTGCTTCCCTTCATGTCGATCAGCTCGAGCATGCGGTTCACCCGCTCGTGGATCTGGTCGTCGTCGAGCTTCGTGTGCTCAAGAAGGGGATAGGAAAGGTTTTCCTCGACCGAGAGGGAGTCGAAGAGCGCCCCATGCTGGAAGACGTACGCGATCCGGGTGCGGATCGGGAGCATCTGGCGTTCCGTCAGTAAAGTCAGGTCGGCGCCGTCGAAGAGAATCTGTCCCCGGTCCGGGTTCTCAAGGCCGATGATCGAGCGCAGAATGACGCTCTTACCTGAGCCCGAGCCGCCGAAGAGGCCCAGAATCTCTCCCTCATAGAGCTGGAAGCTCACGCCCCGATGCACGACCTTTTCCCCGTAGGATTTATGAAGATCCCGAATGTCGAGCACGACTGTCCCGTTTGCGCCCATTCCTCAGTAGCTCGGGTACACCGTGAGGATGAAGAACTTGCTCAGGAAGAAGTCGCTGACCATGATGAAGATGCTCGAGGTCACCACGACCCAGGTCGTCGTCTGGCCGACGCCCAGGGTGCCCCCTTCGGTCGTGATGCCCTTCCAGCAGGCCGTGACGGAGATGAAAAAGGCGAAGACGATCGTCTTGGCCATTCCTGTCAGGAGGTCGACGATCCTCAGGGTCTCCAGGGACTTGGCGATGAAGAACTCCGGATTGATCGCGAGCTCCGTCTTCGAGATGATCATCGCTCCGAGCAGGCCGATGTAGTCCGCGAAGAGCGTCAGGATCGGAAGCGCGATCATGCTCGCGATGAGCCGGGGGATGACGATTTTCTTGATCGGGCTCGTTCCGAGCGCCCGGATCGCATCGATCTGCTGGGTGACCTTCATCGACGCCACCTCGGAGGCGATCCCCGAGCCGATCCTTCCCGCGACCAGAAGGCTCGTGAAAACGGGGCCCATTTCCCGGAGGATCGTGAGCGCGACGATCTTCGGAACGTAGAGCTTGCCTCCGAACCTCTCCAGCCCGTAGCCGAACTGGAGCGCCATCACCGAACCGGTCGCGAGCCCCGTGACGAGCACGAGCAGGAAGGACTTCAGGCCGATCTCCTTGAGCTGCTCCAGGATGAGTCGCGGGTAGAAGGGGGGGCGGAACAGCTCAACGGCAATCTGGCCGCAGAGCGAGCCGAAGCCGCCCGCGAAGCGGATCATCCCCATCAGCCGCTGGCCGATGCGATAACCGAGCGCCTCGTGCACGTCCAACTCCAGTGGACGCGTAGAAGCTCCACCCACTTCCGGTGCCATCTCCAAAAGGTAACAGCTAGCGAAACCTGAGGGAAGCCACGAAGCGCTCGAAGGTTTCCTCTTCCTTCGGGAAATGCTCCGGTCGAGCGATGTAGACGAGATCGAAGACGCACCGCCGGTGGTGGACAACGACCGTCCGAAGCATCATCGGCTGGTCGTTCAGGCGGCAGCTGACGGTCGTGCGCAGGCCGGGAGAGCCGGAGATATTGGCGCTCGACTCATTGCGTTGAGAGAGGTGAGTGAATCCCAGGAGGAGGGACTGGGTAAAATCCCGGAGGTCGGGTGGAGGATCTTTTTCGTAAAGAAGACGGCAGGCGGAATTGACCGTAATGACCGAGGCGGTCAGGCGCGACTGGTATGCGATATCGGTGGCGAATTCGTCGGGTTCGCCCGGCGTGGCGTCGTTTTGCTGATCCGGAGGTATCCGGATCCAGTCCGGGTTCGTCTGGTCGAGCTTCAGGATGTCGTAGGCCTCGGACTTTTCCTCGACCGGGCTCACGTTGCCGAAGATGAGCGCACAGCCGGATCCTGCGGATGCGAGCCCCGCGAGGGCTGCAAACGTGAGCATCGCTCGGGAGAGCATGACCCCACTCTAAACCGTCAATGAGGCGTCGTAAACGTCGCTGATCCTGACGAAGGGTCAAGAGTCCCCCGATATCCGGCATTCCCGGCAGGGGACAGGGTGACGGGCCTGCACCAAAATGCCGTGAGCGTACGGAAACTTCTGTCCACCGGCCGTCACTGCCGCGAAAGATGTGCCCGTGGCACTTGCCTTGCTTGGTTCCACCTCGGGGTGGGCCAGGAAGGCCCTCGCGGACAGCGTTAGCAGGCTTCGCCTGCGGGCTTCTAGTTAAAGAGCAGGATGCTCCTCGAGTGAACGAGAAGACAAAGACCATTCTCTTCCTGTTGGGCGCGACAGCGGCGACTCCGTTTGCCCGGGCCGCCGAGTCAAGGGCGATCGAGCTCCAGTCCTTCCGGTCCCACAGCCGCCTCGCCTTTCGGGTCGATGAGGGCGTGGGCGTCGAGTGGAAGGAGAAGGACCGGGCATTCGAGATTGTTTTTAAGGGCATTGGCCTGGGCGACTGGGGAGCGCCGGTCGGCGTCGAGGAGGAGTGGATCCGGCGGGCGAAGGAGGGTCTGAGCGACTCCCGCCTGGAGCGGCTCGAGCTCGAGGAGGTTCCGGGTGGAGTGCGGGTTTCCGGGACCTGGAAATTCCCGACGGGGGAGAGCGCGCCCGCGCTTCCTCGGATGGAGCGGTTCGACTTCCGAGAGAAGTCTCCGCCGCGATACATAGTCGACTTCTGGCCCAGAACAGGCCCCACAGTGGCGGAGGTCGATCTCGCGAGACAGAGGGCCGAGCGGGACGCCGCGTTTCGAAAGGCGGAATCCGAGGCGCGCGAGCGGCGCGTTCGAAGAATCGCGAGCGAGAAGGCGCGCGCGGAGGCCGAGGACGTCACCTCCTTCTGCCGGCAGCGCCTGTCCGAGGCGCATGACGTGTTTCTTCCGTTCCGGCCGACGCACGAGAATGTCAGCCTCTCGCGGTGGCTTTCGGCGACCACTCCCGACTCGAACTACGTTTACTTCGAGCCCCAGACCCAGGCTCGCGACGCGCAATACGTGCGACTGGCTCTCAGTCTCTACAAGCGGGGGAGACCCGCGCTCGTGCTTCGGACCCTCGAGTTCCTGGAGAAGGAACATCCGAAGACTCAGTTCGCGACCGAGATGAGCTTTCTCAAGGCGAACGTCCTCGTGAAGCTCGGACTCGAGAAGGAAGCCGGCCGCCTCCTCAGGGAGCTCATGGTGGTGGCGAAGGGATCCCCCGTCGCCCTTCACTCCGGCATGTACATCGCGGCAAGGGCCTTTGCCCGCGAGGAGCACCTCGCGGCAGTCGAGGGATTCATGTGGTTGATCACCCACCACCCGGAGCACAAGCTGCGCTGGGTGTTCCACCTCGCCGCCGCGGAGTCGCTTTACTTCCTGAGGCAGACCGATCGGGCCGCCAAGGAGTATCAGTGGGTGATGGTCCACGGACCCGGCCCGGCGGAGCAGGTCGAGGCGGCCGCTCGCATGGGTGATCTCTATCTGGACCGCCACCAGTACGAGCGGGCTCTCGCGGCGTACTTTCAGGCCATGAATCGCTATCCTTCCGAGACGAAACGGTACCCGACGCTCTGGGTGAACCGGGCCGAGACTCTGTACTGGCTCGGCCAGGCCGACCGCGCGGAGAAGGAGTTTCTGGCGTTTCTGGACTCCAATCCGTCGCATCCGGAGGGCTGGAGAGCGACGTTTCGCCTGGGCGAGATCCACGGGCGAAAGGACGGGGATGCGTCGGCCGCCGAGGCGCGTCGCTGGTTCACCGAGACAGTGAATCGGTATCCTTACGGCCCGGGAGCGACTCTTGCCCGCTCAAGACTTCTGCCCTGCGGAGACCATGGGGGCTTCGACTTCACGGCGGCCGAGCGCTTTTTCGGGGCCGAAGCCGAGAAGTTCGACGGGGCGGGGACTGTTCCCATGGAGCGCTACCGCGAGTTTCGGGCGCTGGCTCGCCTCAGGACCCTGATCTCGCTCGGTCGCGAGGACCTCGCGATCGACGTCGGTATTCGCGCCCTGCGGGCGAGCGCTACGTCAGCTTCAGGTGAGATCGTCGGGGATCTTCTGCGAGTCCTTTTCAGGAAAACTCTCCTCGCGATGCTTCGCGAGGGAAAGAAGTATGAGGCGCTCGCGCTCTATTCCGAGAAGGCGTCAGCCATCCCGCACAGCCGTCGGGACGAGTCGCCGGAGGAGATCGAGTACCTGCTCCAACTCTCCCGCGCCGCGGGCGACCTCGGCCTGGGGGGCCTTTCGATCCAGCTGTCCCAGGGTCACGCCAAATCCTATGGGCGGATCCAGGGTCGGGCGATTGCGGCCAAGGGAGAGGACGTCGAGGCGCGGATCAAGGACTCCGATCGCCGGTTCACCGAGGCGAGGGCACTGTGGCTTTCCCGGGCCGTCGAGCCGACGGCAGAGGCGCGTGCTGACGAAGAGAGGCGCATTCGCTCCCTGCTCGCGGATGTTTCTTCGGAGTCGGAGCACTCGTGCGATCGGGAGATCCTGCTCGGGTTGCTCGAGGAGCGCGCGGGCCGGCACGCCGTCGCGCTTCAGCACGCCGCGAGAGCACAGGTGCTGCTCCCGGATGGGCGGCGACGGGAGCTCGCGAGAATCACCTACTGGCTCGCGACTCTTCAGAAAAACACGGGAGACTTCCGGGCCGCGGTTGCCGGCCTTCGGCGCCTGAGCCAGGCCGATGCTCCCGCCGGTGGCGACGAGCCTTCCGGCCTGCTGGGAGTCCCAGCGGTCGCGGACCGAGCCACCTTGATTCTCAGGGAAGGGGAGATCCTAGCCGGCCTGGGAAGCTGGGGCGAGGCGGCCGCCGCTTACTCGCGCGCGGTTGAAAAGGGAATCGGAGGGAATCACGCGGCGTACGAGTACGCCCGCGCGCTTTCACAGACCGGTCGACGCGACGACGCGAAGAAGGCGACCCTCGTGTTCGAAAAGATCGCGGCGAGCGGACAGGACGATTTTTGGAAAAAGCTGGCGAGGGATGCGCTGGCGGGTGAGAGGACCAGGGAGCCGCGGGGCTCCCCTACAAATGCCAAGGAGGGCGGAACATGACTGAGATTATTACCTCGGACCGGAGGATGAAGGACCTGATTCAGCTGACGAGGACCGTCGCGCAGAGCAAGGCGACCGTGCTGATCCAGGGGGAGAGTGGAACTGGAAAGGAGCTGATGGCCAGCCTGATTCACGAGAACAGCACGCGCGTCGGGCGGCCCTTCGTGGCCATCAACTGCGCCGCGATCCCGGAGAACCTCCTCGAGTCAGAGCTCTTCGGTTATGAGCGGGGCGCGTTCACGGGCGCCGTGAGCAGCCGAGCCGGGAAGTTCGAGTTCGCCAACGGCGGAACGTTGCTCCTGGACGAGATCTCGGAGATGGATATTCGCCTCCAGGCGAAGCTGCTGCGGGCGATCCAGGAGGGTGAGGTGGATCGCCTCGGCGGGCGCAGGCCGATTCAGGTCGATGTCCGGATCATCGCGACGACGAACCGGAATCTCACCGACTGCGTCCGCGAAGGGACCTTCCGCGAGGATCTGTTCTACAGGCTGAACGTCGTGAACCTCACCGTGCCGCCCCTGCGAGACAGGGTAGGTGACGTGCGATTGCTCGCGGATCACTTCATGCGACACTACGCCGGGAAGAACTCGAAGGGCGTGAGCGCGATCGCCGAAGAGGCGATGGCGGTGCTCGATGCCCACAGCTGGCCCGGTAACGTTCGAGAACTCGAAAACGTCGTGGAGAGGGCGGTGATCACGGCGCAAGGCGGTTCAATGCTCGCGCGCGACATCCATATCCAGCGCAGGGCCGTAACGACGGTCGACGGCGTCCTCACGCACGTGAGCGCTCAGGGATCGAAGGCCTGGGAACCGGGACGTACCCTCGACGACATCGAGAGGTACGTCATTCTCGAGGCGCTTCAGTATCACAGCGGCAACCGCACCCACACGGCACGCGCGCTGG
>CAYJTX010000072.1:0-11538 GCA_964372615.1 uncultured Bacteriovoracaceae bacterium
CGGCCAAACTCAAGGCGTTTGAAAACCAGAAAGAGGGCTTATCCTGACGCCATTGCGCCTAGAGTGCGACTGCCCGACGCGCTGGCACCTACGGACCAGGTTGGATTGAGCTGCCAATCCAATCCCAGCGTCAAGCTGCTGATGCGGCTTCCATCCGACGCGCTCTTGGTGGCGCATTGCCGGCTCTGCAGATCAGCGCGGCCTCGGCCGTGGACGAGGTCCAGGCCCGCCTGGTCGGGGCGGGCCCCCCCCTTGGCCGCCCTTACGAGGGCCAGTCTGAGAACTGTTCGGAGGTCCGCTCGGAGGTCCGACCTGAGGGCCGGATTGACGACCGCCACCCGGACCACCCGACTTCGACGGACGCCCCCCGACCACCTGCATTCGCTGCTCGCGTCTCTCGCGCATCTTCTCGATGCGTTTGGAGCGCTCGCCGGGCGGAAGGGCCTGGAACTTCGCGAAACGCTCACGGATCTGGGTCTGCCGCTCGGCCGGAAGCTCCCGAAACCTACGGTAGCTCTCAACCACTCGGCGGCGGTCGTCGGGTTTCATGCCGCGGAACTTTTCGTACTTCTGGCGAAGCTCCTGGCGATTGGAATCTGGCATCGACTTCCACCGCTTGAAATTCTCACGGACCCGGGCCTTCTCGTCATCCGACATGTTCTTCCAGCGCTCACGAGTGCGCTCCAGCTGCGAGCCCCCCTGCTCGGGCTCAGCCTGCGCAATCGGCCCCCAGGCGGTGGCGAATGCCGCGACCGCCAGAATCACCGCCAGAGACCGGGACATCCTATCAGCTCTCATGGTGCCCCTCCTCTCCCTCGTCGTCACCGAGCAATACTTCCCAGTCCTCGTCGCTGAGGTCTACCGTGATCCCGGCCCCGTCCATCTCGGCGAGCATCTCGGACTCCCTCAGCAGCTCCTCGTCGCCGAGGATCTGTTCGGCGAGCGCACCCTCCGACTGCAGGGATGCCAGCTCGGAACGGTGAGCGTACTCCCGCGCCCCGATCACGGCCACGATCGCGAGAGATGCCGTCACGGGCACCCAGAGCGCCCCTTGCCAAACCTCCGCGAGGCGGTCGAGCCAGGACGGCACATCGACCGCGTGGCCGCCGAACTCCCGCTCGAACTTCGCCCAGAACTGCCGGTCGAAACCTTCGCCCGGCGGGGTGACGAGCTTCTTTCGAAGCACCTTGAAAAAGTCCTCAGCCATCGCAGCCTCCCGGTCCGGTGAGGCAATCCGTGAGAGCCTTCTTCGCCCGGTTAATGAGGGATTTGACCGAGGGAAGAGTCGTATTCATCTGATCGGCGATCTCCTCGTACGAGAGCTCGCTGACGGTTCGGAGAGTGAGTGCTTCCTTCTGCATCGGCGTGAGCTGCTCCATGCAGCCGTCGACGCGGGAGCGGTCGGCGGCTTCGATGAGCCGCGCCTCCGCTGACGGGATCGGGGCCTCGACCTGATCGATGAGGACCTCGTCCTCCTTCGCTCGGTCCTCGAGCAGCACCTCCGTCTTCTTGCGGAGGTGATCGAGAGCCGTGTTGCGAGCGATCGTCCAGAGCCAGGTCGAGAACTTGGCTTCGGGCCGGTAAGTGTCCCGAACTCGATAAACCTTGAGGAATATCTCCTGCGTGATCTCCTCGGCAGCCGTGCGATTTCGGGTCATCTGGTACACGTAACTCAAGATCAGTCCCTTGAACTTTCCGTACAAAATCTCGAAGGCTCTGACGTCACCGCCTCTGACCTGGAGCATCAGCCCCTGATCACCTTCACTCGATGAAACGGCAGAGGTGTCCAAAGGTTGCTCGAACGAGCCTTTCTTCTTTGAATTCCCCAGCATCGACGGAAAATCGTAGATATTCCCAGCAATTAAGAAAAGGAAAATCTGCGCAACTTCTAGTCACTCCCGCCGTTTGACCCGTCAGGCAGGGAACCGGAAACCCGCCCCATAGATAAAGGATCCACTGACAATGATCACGAAATCACGAAACGAATTCGTACTGGCGGCGCTGGCGACCGCGACGCTCGCCTTGACCGGCTGCGCTCCGGATGCCTCCGAACAGAGCGACGAGACCGAGTCAGAAGCTCAGGTCGCCGAGAGTGCGGCGAGCGCCGCGGGAGCCGCCCTGAATGACTCCGAACAGAGCGCGTCGTTCACGCAATCGACGACTCCATTCAAGCAGCTCGGCAACTGGATTCTGGCCCCGGCCTACGCCGACTCCTGCGGGCTCTCGCGCTTCACGCCATCCATCGGCTCGACCAGCTGCGCGGGATACCAGGACGGCAAAACCGTGCTTTCGACGTTTGACGGCTGCTCCGGCTGGAGGGGCGATGATTTCTCGTTCACCGGAACGATCATCCTCACCTTCGACGCGACCACGACCTGTGACGAGTGGGTCAATGGCGGCAGCCTTCCGACCAGCGGCTCCGTGACGCGGACGACCGAAGGGCTCGTCCGAAAGAACCCGAACGGGAGCTCAGTCACGTCGGATTCAAAGAGTCATACCAACTACAACGGCGAAACCGTGACCGGAGGCGTCAAGACCTCGTTTCAGGCCGACGGCACCCGCTCGATCGAAATCCTGGGTACGCACCGGGTGCGGGTCAGTCCCAAGGGCCGCACCGTATTTGACCACTCTATCAGAACGGCCTCGCCCCTCACGGTCGCCGGAACCCTGGCGGCTAGAAATCGCCGCGCGACCTCCGGCGCGGTAAAGGTCGACCACAACCTGGCGAAGTTCACTTCGATCGCCACGATGACGGGCCTGGAGTGGGACTCCACCTGCTGCCACCCGATCGGCGGCGAGATCAGCATCGAACGCAGCGGTTCCCGAAGCGGAACAGTTACGGTAGACTTCGCTTCTGGAACCTGCGGCCAGGTCCAGGTCACGAAATCGGGCGGCGAAGCTGAGACAGTCCAGCTCTCCGCATGTGAATAGGTCGGACTGCCATGAACCAAGGGCAGGCTTTGCCTGCGACTTTTCAAAGGGGAAAGGGACGTATGCTTCGATTCAGGAAAGCAATGGCATTGATGGCAGTTGCGGGCTTCGCGCTCGCGTTCGGAGGCGAGGGGGCGTTCGCGGCTAAGGCCAAGAGGCCCAAGCGGCATGATGCGCGCCAACATCGCCAGGACAACCGGATCGATCAGGGAGTCAAAAGCGGCGAGCTGACCAAACGCGAGACGAAAAGACTCCACGCCGAGCAGAGGATGATCAAGAAAGCCGAGCACCGCGCGGAGGCCGACGGCACCGTGACCGGCAAGGAGAAGGCCCGCCTCGAGAACATGCAGGACAAGGCGAGCAAGGATATCTACAGACAGAAGCACGACGGTCAGGACCGGCCCGACCCGGCGGCTCCGACGACCCCGGACGCACCCGTCGCGACTGACACGACGACTACGCCCACGACCGAGTGAAGCGATTCGGAGTCTTCAGGAGCCGGCTCTCGCGAGGGGGCATGGCTCCTGCTATGAGGCAGGATTCCGCTCCTGCCTGTCTCTGGCTCAGTAGCGGGCGTAGATCCCGAACACGACCTGGGTCTCGCCGCGAAACCGGTCGTTGAGCCCCCAGTCGAAGCCGAGCGCTACCGTGAAGGGCAGCCGGTAAAGAACTTTGACGTCTTGAAGCAGGTGGATCCCAACTCCGACCGGCCAGTGCCGGAGTCGACTCTCTTCGGTACCGACGAACTCCGCGGACCCGACGTCGGCGATGAGCCTGAGCTTGGAGCGCTCGTAGAAGGCCGGAAGGATGCCGCGCCCCCGAAAGAGGTCTCGGATGGGTAACCAGTACTCCGCGCTCGCCGTCGCGAGCGTGCGACCATAGATCGCCCCCGGCGCGTAGCCCCGGAGCAGGAACGGCTGCGCCGCTACCACCACGCCCTCTCCGCCTCCGACGAAGTAGAGCGACGACAGGTCATGGTTGCTTGACCGCGCGCCCTGCGCGACGAAACGGAAAAAGTGCTGATCGAAGACCGAGGGGATCCTCTGCTCCACGCGCGCCTCGACCGACGCGAAGCGATTCTGCCCCACGAAATAGCCCGCGAGCGACACGTCGGCCGCGTGCCCGGTCTCGCCACCGACGTCGATCGAGTTCGGATACCCGCGAAGGGTCCGATGGCCCAGGTGACCCATCGCGCCCCCGCTCGCGGATTGCCGACCGAAGAAGCTCGACTCGGCAATCGTAACGCCGAAGTCGACCGCCCAGTCCCCCAGGGAAAAGTGCATGCCCGCGCCGGTCGTCGAGACCGCGTTGCTCCGGGCGAAGAGACCCAGGTACTTGTTGTCCTGCCTGCGCGAGATCCGAAGCGTGGGGTAGAGCCCGTCGTAAGCGTAATTCAGCTCGTAGAGCGGAAAGTCGGCGCGGCTGTCCCAGGCCGCGGCCGCCGCGTAGACGTGCTGCTCGAGCGCGTCGAGGCCGCCGGTGGCGGCGCCCAGTATCCAACCGTCCGGCACCTTCTCCACGAACGGCAGCCAGTACTTCGGCCAGAGTGAGGGGAAGAGACTATAGCGCTCCGAAAGCGCCTCCGAGTGCTCCTCCTTGGGGCTGGGCCAGTCCACCGCGATCTCTCCCTTCGTGGGCTCGACGGCTCGCATGGCGGCGACCGCGTCGGCCTCAAGAGGCCGGAGCTTCAGGTGCAGCGGCTGCAGGAATACTGGCGGATCGCTTCGGGGCGCGATCTCAAGCTCAGCGACGTCGAAACCCGCGGCGCCATAATGCATGGCGAGCAGGCCCCCGGATCGCCCCCCCTCGATCGGAAAGAACGCGCCGGTCTCGAGGTGAGTGAGGCGCACAGGAGTCGCGACGCCCGTGATAGGGCGCTCGCCGAGCACGGTCTTCAAGCGATCCCGGTCGAGGCGGTAGATATTGAAAATTCCTCCCACGGCGCTGCTGAAAAGCAGGTCCCCGGAGCGGGTCCAGGAGGGAGTCGTCTCGCTCACGCGCAGCGACGGCGCCGCGTGCCGGGTCAGCGGCCTCACCTCGCTTGTCCTCGCATTGACCGCCATCAGTCTCTCGTTGCCGCCGTTGACCTTGAAGGTGAAAACGATCCAATCCGCGAACGGCCCGCGGCCCCACACCGGCTGGCTCAGGCGCTCGAATCGCTCGCCCCGGTACAGGACACGTTCGCCGGTCCCATCCCACACGACCAGACCCTGATTGCCATCGCCGAGGTTTCGCACCCAGGCGAGAAATCCCGACGCTCGTCCCTTTCTCCCCCAGGAAAAACCCGGCGAACAATCGGGATCGATGGCGCGGCCGCCCGTCGTGACCTGAATCTCCCGGTCGCGCCCCAGGTCCCAGAGAAAGACGTCGCTGTAACGGTAAAATTCCTCGTGCGGCTCATAGCGCGAGTAAGTGAGCCAGCGTCCACCCCCGCAGAGCGTGAGCCTCGAGCCTCCCCCGTATCTCCAGTCCGAGATCCGACTCACCTCTCCCGTCTTCCGATCGAGCACCGAGATTCCGGCCCCCTGGCTATAGGAATCCCGAACAAAGTAAATGAGCGACCCGTCACGCGAGGCAACAGGTCCGCTGCTCATCCGGCCCGCCTGTCGCCCCCGCGGCGTCAGCCCCCGAATTCCCGTGACCGGCGCGGCACGGACTTTCTTCAAATCCGAGGCGACCGCGGCCTTCATGCGATCGACGGCGCGATCCCAGAGTGCGTAGTAATCCTGACCCAGCTCCCGGTTAGCGACGGAGTTGATGGTGAAGGGAAACGTTCCGCCGCTGCGACTCGAGACCCGCCCAGGCGCCCCGAGTCCGCCCGCCTCGGCGGCCATCTCTGCCATCACGTAACCGTAAATGTAGGCCGTGTTTCCACCCGGCCAGACCGGCGCCCCATCATTCAGCCGGTCAATCGTGAGGCCCAGCTCCCGATCCGTCGAGTTCAGGAGGCTGTCCCGAGCGGCGGCGCGCACCACCATGTCTACGAAGGCCGAGCGGCCGCGCCCGTAGATGCTCCGCAGGGTCTCCTCGTAGACGGCGAGACCCTCGGACAGCCACAGCGGCTGCAGGGGATTCATTTTCGCGGCGGAGCCGAAGACCGTGCGCGCCGTGGAGAAAAAACCCATCGTGGTGTCGTTGGCGATGGAATGGGTCAGCTCGTGATAGGCGAGGGTCCGAATCCAGTTGTCATATTCGCCGATGAATCCCACGGGGGAAAAAGGAACCGCGTGCACGACGAGGCGATTGAAGGGAAAAGCCTGCGAGAACCCGTTCGGGACGTCCGTGTCGCCTCGAACGACGACTTCAATCGGGTCCGTGACCTTCCACTGGAGGTCGCGGCTCAGGACGATATGTGCCTCCTCGAGGTAATTGGTAAGGTAGGCCGCGAACCGTCGGTAGGCGGGAGGAAAGTGAATTCGGAAGTGCTCGCTCTGGACTGTTTCCCAGTCTATTTCCGGCGGAACTTTCGCCCAGCCGGTCTGGAACATTCCGGTGCACGCCCCGACCGCGGCAAGAAACGAGAGAGAGGTACGCCTGACGCACCTCGCCAGCCAAGAAATCCCCGCCGATTGCACTAGCTTAGATTGTACTCAATTCATTCTATTGTTGCATTTTAAGTCCTGTGAATTACCTTAATAATCAACACCCAGTTCTGGAGGAGCATCCATGAAGCCAACTCGGCCCACTGTTCAGCTGATGGCCGTCGCCCTGACGGTCCTTGCATTCACGGTTTCCGGCTGCGGCGGGGGGAGCAAGAAGCCCGACGAAGGCCCCGACACCGGACCGTCGATGGACGACAACGTGATGGGAGACTCCGACAACGGTAAGGCCATGGGCCTCGTGTCGGTCAATTTCCCGTATGACTCGTTCACGCTCGACGGCACCGCGAAGGGGAAGCTGAAGGCGAACGCGGCCGTCATGAAAGACAAGACTAGCCTCAAGATCCAGGTCGAGGGGCACTGCGACCAGCGCGGCGGGATTCAGTACAATCTCGCGCTGGGAGAGAAGCGAGCCAACGCGGTTCGCAAGTACCTCGCCGATCTCGGAGTCTCGCACGACCGCGTGACGACGATCAGCTACGGCAAGGAACGACCGGTGGACTCGGCCGAGACGGAAGATGCCTACGCAAAGAACCGTCGCGGCAACTTCGTAGTCACCTCGCGCTGAAATCAGGGTGCTAGGTAAGGCGCTCACTGCGGGCCTGCTGGCGACGATCGCCACGGCAGGCTCCGGGTGTTCCATTTTCTATTCTCGTCCGGTCCAGGAGATGTCGGACACGGCCGCGTCGCTGCGGGCCGCGCGCGAGGTACAGGCGGACACGCTCGCTCCTGAGCTCTATCGCCAGGCAAACGAGTGGTTCTTCCGCGCCAAGAACGAATACAAGTTCAAGAACTTCAAATTGGCGGACGAGTACTCCGCTAAGGCCCGGTATTTCGCCGAGATGGCCGAATTCGAATCCCTGCGAAGTGGAGGGACCCGCGCGAGCACGGATGATTCGAACATCCCCGACCCCATGTCCAATCAGCTCCCGGGCGCGCCCGGCGGCGGAGCTCCCGAGGGGCCTCCTCCCAAGAAGCCCGGCCAGTATGAATACCCTACTCCGCAACCGACGCCGTACGAGGCTCCGGGCGCTCCGAAGCCCTGATGACGCCCTTGCCCAAGCACCCGCCCGAGTGTCATGATGGCGGCCATATGAGGACCGTCTGCGGCATTCTCTTTCTCACCGCACTCGCGGGCTCGCTTTCAGGTTGCTTAAAGACCCGCACCCAGCTCAAGGAAGACGGCGACGGCCCGTCTCAGCCGGTGCCGGCCCAGGTTCAGGAAGTCCAGCCCCAGGGTCAGTACGTCATCGACGAGATCAAGGGAGAGATCACTCGCCTCAGTGGGCGCGTCGAAGATGTCGAGCGCTCCCAAAAGCAGCAGGCCGGGCAGGCTTCAGCCGCGAACCAGGAGGAGCTCAAGAAGGTATCCTCTCGCATCATCGAGCTGGAAAACGCCCAGGCGCAGATGCTGGAGACGATAAAAAAGCTCCAGGCAAGTATTCCTCCACCGAACGTCGGGGAGTATTTCGACAAGGGAAAGACGCTCTTCGCTGCCGGCAATCATACGGGGGCGATCGATGCGTTCACCACCTATCTTTCCGTCCCCAAGGGCCGACACGCCGAGGAGGCGACGTACCTTCGAGGCGAGTGCTTCCTCCAGCTCAAACAGTTCAAGAAGGCGATCGGAGACTTCTCCGTTTTCCCGGAGAGGTTCACCGCGTCGAAGCGGATGCCGGCGGCGCTCCTCAAGATCGGTGAATCGTTCGAAGCTCTGGGGATGAAGGACGACGCCAGGACTTTCTACCAGGAGCTCACGGAGAAGTACCCGAAGACTGCGGAGGCCAAGAAGGCCCGGGCGCGTCTGAAATAAGGTCGCTGTGCGCGCAACCTGGATTCGAGAGCGCTTCCTGATCCTGATCGCCTTAGTGCTGGCACCCTTGCCCGCGCAGGCGACCGAGCTCATCTATTCAAACGACGTCCTGGGCGAGATCGAGCCGTGCGGGTGCCGCAACAACCCGCTCGGCGGCATGTCGCGGAAGGCGCGGATGCTGGAGCTGCGACCGGATTTCAAGAAACCCGGGGCCTTTCTCCAGCTCGACGCGGGCGACCTGCTCTTCGAGTCGGCCTCGCTCCCGGAACAGCTCGCGAAGCAGTCGGAAGCCCAGGCCTCCCACCTGATCGACGCCTTGAATCTCCTCGGTCATGACGCCGTGACGCCCGGAGAGAAGGACTTCGCGATGGGCGTGAAAATTTTCGAAAGGCTGAGAAAGCGCGCTCGTTTCAAGTTTCTCGCGGCGAATCTGCGGCGCAAGGGAGCGCCCCTTCTGCCAGCGAGCGCGGTCTTCACGCTCCCGCGCGCGGGCAGAAAACTTCGGGTCGGCGTAATCGGGCTGGTCGGGGACGATCTCAGCTGGCCGCGGGAGCTCAAGGCGACCCCGCCGATCCCGGCAGCACGAGCCGAGGCCAGGAGGATTCGCTCGAAGGTGGACCTGCTCGTAGCCCTCACGCACCTGGGATTCGACAAGGACCAGGAGCTAGCGAAGGCCGTGCCGGAAATCGACCTCATCGTCGGAGGACACTCCCAGACCTTCCTCCAGGATCCACCCAAGATCGGCAAGACGATTCTTTACCAGTCGTCCTTCAGGAATCAGTACGTGGGCGTACTCCCTCTGGCGAAGCCGTTCACCGGAGAGGGACATCAGCTCGTCGCGCTCGACGCCGCCTTCGATCCGCCGACGGACGGCGCCGACCCGGCCTCGCTCCAAAGCAAGATGGATGCGCTCGTGAAGAATTCCAAAGACGCGATCGCGGAGATCAACAGCAGGGAGGAGGCGAAGTTCGTCAAGGCGAGCATGCCGTCCGCCACCGGGGCACCGAAGTTCCACACCTTCCCTCGCTGCGCCGAGTGCCACCTCAAGCAATTCGACTTCTGGCGAAAGACTCCGCACGCGAACGCGCTCGAACCGCTTCTGCAGGCTTCACAGGCCCGGAACAAGGCCTGCCTCGAGTGCCATACGGTCGGCCTCGGCGATCCGGAGGGGTTCGCGAACGTCGCGGCGATCGCGGAAGTCAGGCCCGTGCCATCGCCCTCGCCCCGCGCGGCAGCGGGCGGGGAAGACGGGGAAGCGCCCCCTCCCGAACCACAGGCTGAGACCTCGCCACAGCCCATCGGCCCGGAAGAGTTCGCGGAGTTCCTGCGAGAGATGAGGAAGGCTGAATCGCTCGAAGAAAAAGTCCCGATGAAGCTCGTGGCAGCGGAACGCCTCCCCCTCAGGATGGCGATCTCGCGAATCACCCGCGCCTGGACTCCGGTCCAGTGCGAGAACTGCCACTCGCCCGGCCGGGACCACCCCTTCGGCTCGAGCGGCTATTCGAAAACGGTCGCCAAGGAGGCCTGCCTCAAGTGCCACAAGCAGGATCGAGCGCCGGAATGGTTCCTGAAGTCCGGCGAACCCGACTGGGAGAAGATCGCGACCAAGCGCGTGTCGGTCACCTGCCCTCCCGGCGAGTACGTCGAGCCCTCCGAGTGAACTGAGGGGAGAGTCGACCCTTGCCGCTACTGCTCGGAATCGAGACTTCGTGCGACGAGTGCAGCGCCTCGATCGTGAATCACCGGCCCGGCGAGGGCTTCGAGATCCGCTCTCTGGTCACCCACTCGCAGGTGGCGATGCACCGACCCTATGGTGGAGTCGTGCCGGAGCTCGCGTCTAGAAACCATCTGGAAACCGTGAACGAAACGATTGAGAAGTGCTTCACCGACGCGTCGGTCGCTCCAGCCAGCCTCGATGCGCTTGCCGTCACGAACCGGCCCGGCTTGCTGGGGGCGCTCCTCGTCGGTGTGGCCGCCGCGAAGTCTCTCGCCTACGCCCTCGGAAAGCCACTCGTGCCCGTGCATCACCTCGAGGGCCACGCCGCGAGCGTCTTCCTGTCCAAAGATGCCTCAGACCACGCCGCATACCCCATGCTCATCGCGGTCGTTTCCGGAGGCCACACGAACCTCCATGTGGCGCGCGCGGCTCCCGAGCTCTGGCCTCCGGACTTTCTCGCGCGCTCTCTGGTGGGCCGGTCGATCGACGACGCCGCGGGGGAAGCCTTCGACAAGACCGCCAGGCTCCTGGGGTTCCCCTATCCGGGCGGGGTCTGGATCGAGAAGACGGCGGTGGGAGGCGATCCGACCGCATTCCGCCTGCCCCGCGGCCTCCAGAAGCGAGCGACCCTGGACTTCTCGTTCAGCGGGCTGAAGACGGCGGTCGCCCTTCAGGCCGCGACGTTGAGAAAGGCAGGCCAGCTCGAGGCCCGGCTGGCCGATCTCTGCGCGTCGATCCAGGAGGCGATCGTGGACGCACTGGTCTCGAAGATCTCGCGCGCCGCTCGTGAGAACGGTTGCGGGTCCGTGGCCCTCGTGGGCGGCGTATCGGCCAACCAGCGCCTCCGTTCGAGGCTTCAGGAAGCGTTGGCGCCCGCCGCCCTGCTTTTCCCGCCCCGTGAGTACTGCACGGACAACGCGGCCATGATCGCAGCCGCCGGCGCCTTCCGCTTTCGACAGGGACACTACCCCCGGGGCCGGGACATGCTCCTGGTCAACGCGATCGCGAACCCGGAGGCCTGATTTGCCTTCCTTCAGTCGCCGACGCGCGCTCGGCCAGCACTTCCTCAGAGACCGCGCCGTCATCGAGCGGATAGTTGAAACGACCCGGCTAGCGGTGTCCGAGACCGCGAGCCGCCTCGTCGTGGAGATCGGACCGGGCCGGGGCGCGCTCACGGAGCCGCTCCTGGAAGCGCTTCGCGCCGTCGAGTCGAACCCGGCGATCGCGCTCTTCGAACGCGACCACTCGCTCGCGGCCCGCTGGGCGGAGAGGCTCATCGGCGTCGAGCAGACCCGCGTGCTCCCGGGCGACTTCCTCGTGGCGCAAGAGCGGGATTGGCTTCAGCCCTCGCCCGTCACGGTCGTCTCGAACCTGCCCTATTCCTCCGGTACGGCGATTCTGCAACGCCTGGCCGAGCACCCGGTAGAGATCGCGGCCATGATCCTCATGTTCCAGGCCGAGGTCGCGCGCAGGCTCCG
>CAYJTX010000073.1:0-443 GCA_964372615.1 uncultured Bacteriovoracaceae bacterium
CTCCAGCGAGCACCCTGCGGCCGAGATTCGCATGGCCGTCTCACCGAGCGGGGTCGTGGGTAGTCCGGGCAGGCTGAACATTCATGCGCGCGCGTCGCTTGACATGATTCCGGGACCCGAGCTTCCGAATCCGTTTCCGACTCAGCCGATTCCGCTGAACGTGGCCTCCGACGAAGGTGAACGCCGCTCCCCCCGCATCCGAAGTTCGGTCTCCGACCTGGGCTCCCCGGGTTCACCGCTCGCTTCAGCGGAAGAGGGAGCGTCGGCGGCACGTGAGGCGGCTGCGATCGCCTTCGGAGCGCTCTAAGTCTTTTTCTTGAAGAGAGCGTCGGCGGCCGACTTCATCGAAGCGGGGCAGGAGGAGCCGGGGGCGCCACACCCGCGCCGCCGGGCGGATTAGGAGCAGTTAGGAGTAGCCATGTAGACCACCCCCCCCACCCCGG
>CAYJTX010000073.1:453-11274 GCA_964372615.1 uncultured Bacteriovoracaceae bacterium
AGAGGCGGCGCCGGAGCCGCCTCTCGCGCTCGGCCGGAAGTAGTCGCAGAAGTTCGCCTTCTCCTTGTCGACCACCCGCTCAGCCGAGGGCTCGTGGCACTGGTTGTTGACCGCAGGGTCGAAGTGCGCGCAGCCCTTGCATACGCGAGTGTCGCGGCCGCACTGGGGGCAGCTGTCCTGGCGGCCGTAGTCGAGCGGGCCGAGAGCGGCGCCGCAGTTCCAGCAATTCCCGCCGTCCTTCGTCGCGAGCGTCACAGGGGAAGGACCTCGAGCGGGCCCTTCCGCTCCTCTCGGATGCCGAGGAGCATCGCACGGGCGGCCGAAAGAACCGTGCAGTAGGGGATCTTTCGGTCGAGGGCCGCCCGGCGGATCGAAAGGCTGTCATGAACGGCGATCTTGTCGGAAGTCGTGTTGATGACCAGCGAGTAGCGTCCTTCACGAATCGCGTCGACGCAGTGAGGAGAGCCCTCTCGTACCTTGTTCACCGGAGTGACCTCGAGGTCATGGCTCCCGAGAAACTTTGCTGATCCGCGCGTCGCGCTCAGGCGGAAGCCCAGATCGCGAAGCCCTCGGGCGAGCGCCAGGGTCTCGGCCTTGTCCTCGTCCCGAACGGAAAGAAACGCATCCCCCCCCTTTGGCAGTGGCATCCCCGCCGCGCAGAGTGCCTTCGCGTAGGCCCCCGCGAAGGTCCTGCCCCGGCCCATGACTTCCCCGGTCGATTTCATCTCGGGTCCGAGCAGCACGTCGACGTTCGGGAATTTGTGAAACGGAAAAACGGGTGCCTTCACGCTGACCGTCTCGAGTGCGAGATCGAGATCCTCGCGGATTCCCAGGTCGTGCAGGGATCTTCCCAGCATCACCTGCACGGCGAGCTTGGCGAGGGGCCTGCCCACCGCCTTGCTCACGAACGGAATCGTGCGGGAGGCTCTCGGGTTCACCTCCAGGAGGAAAACGCGGTCTCCCTGGACTGCGAACTGGATATTGATGAGGCCGATCACTCTCAGGCGTCGAGCGATCTCGCGGGTGTAGGTTCGGATCCTGTCGGTGACGCCCGCGGAGAGGCTCATGACCGGGAGGCTGCAGGCGCTGTCGCCGGAGTGGATGCCGGCCTCCTCGATGTGCTCCATGAGGCCGCCTACGAAGGTCTCCCGTCCGTCGCTGATGGCATCGACGTCGACCTCGGTCGCTCGGTCAAGAAATCGATCGATGAGGACCGGCTGGTCGTCGCTCACCAGTAGGGCTTCGTCGATCCACTGGAGGAGCGAGGCGGCGTCGCGCGCGATGCGCATGGCTTTGCCACCGAGCACGTAGGACGGTCGGACCATGACGGGGTAACCGAGCGCCTGAGCCCGCTCGATCGCCTCTTCACGGGTTCGGGCGATCGCCGCCTCTGGCTGTTCCAGCCCCAGCGGTCGCAGTTTCCGAATGAGGGCTCCGCACTTTTCCCGATTCTCGGCCAGATCGATGCTCGCGGTCGAGGTTCCGAGGATCTTGAGCCCGGCGCGCTCGAGCGCCTTGGCCAGCTTCAGGGGAGTCTGGCCACCGAACTGAACGATCGCGCCGAGGGGTTTCTCGAGCCGGGCGATCGCGAGCACGTGCTCGACCGTGAGCGGCTCGAAGTAAAGCCGGTCGGAGATATCGAAGTCCGTGCTCACGGTTTCGGGATTCGAGTTCACCATGATCGTCTCGACGCCCGCACCCCGGAGCGACATCGCCGCGTGGACGCAGCAGTAGTCGAATTCAATCCCCTGGCCGATGCGATTCGGGCCGCCGCCCAGGATCATGACCTTGGGCCGCGTGCCCGTCCGAGACTCGTCCGCCCCGTGGTACGAGCTATAGAGGTAGGGCGTCTTCGCCTCGAACTCGGCTGCGCACGTGTCGACGCAGTGGAATGCCGCATGGACTCCGGCCGCTTCGCGGTCGAGTCTCACCCGCTCCTCCGAGAGCCCAAGCCTGGCCGCGATCGCCTGGTCGGTCCATCCCTTGGCTTTTACGGCGCGCAGACCCTCGGCCGGAAGCGGCCAGGTCCCTTTCACGAGAACCTCACCGGCAAGGAGGTGCGCCTGAATCCGGTCCAGGAACCAGGGGTCGATGCCCGAGCGGCGAGAGACCTCGGCCGGAGTGGCACCCGCTCGCAGCGCGTCGGCCACCGCCCAGATCCGGAGCGGAGTCGCGCGCTCGACGAGGTCCCAACCGAGCGTGCCTGGCTTGAGCCAAGAGGGATCGACCTCGAGGCCGGCCAGAGCCTTTCCGAGCGACTCCTCGAAGGTGCGGCCAATGGCCATGACCTCACCCACCGACTTCATCTGGGTCGTGAGGAATGGTTCGCTCGGCTTGAACTTCTCGAAGTCGAAGCGGGGGATCTTCGTGACCACGTAGTCGATGGAGGGCTCGAAGCTGCAAGGAGTGGTACCGGTGATGTCGTTCGTGAGCTCGTCCAGGGTGTAACCCACCGCGAGCTTCGCGGCGACGCGGGCGATCGGGAATCCGGTCGCTTTCGACGCGAGCGCGCTCGAACGGGAAACGCGCGGGTTCATTTCGATCACGAGCACCCGGCCGGTCCTCGGATGTACGGCGAACTGGATGTTCGAGCCACCGGTCTCCACTCCGATCGCGCGGATGATGCGAATCGCCTGGTCCCGGAGCGACTGATACTCGCGGTCCGTGAGCGTCTGGGCCGGAGCGACCGTGATGGAATCCCCCGTGTGGACTCCCATTGGGTCGAAGTTCTCGATCGAGCAGACGATGACCACGTTGTCTTTCCGATCGCGAACGACCTCGAGCTCGAATTCCTTCCAGCCGGCGAGGCTCTCTTCCACAAGCACGTCGTGGGTCGGTGAAAGGAAGAGCGCTCGCTCGAGCTTCGCGAGAAAATCCGCTTCGTTCGCGGCAGCGCCCCCGCCCTCCCCGCCGAGCGTGAAAGACGGCCGAAGGATCAGGGGGAGGCCCAGCTCCCTCAGGATCCGCCGCCCGTCGTCGAGCGATCGGGCTACCTCGCTTCGGGCGCATTCGATCCCGATCGCTTCCATCGTGGCCTTGAAAGTCTGACGGTCCTCGGCCCGGTGGATCGCCTCGGGCGTCGCTCCGAGCAGCTCCACGCCGAGGCGCTTGAGCGCCCCCGAGCGATGCAGGGCCATCGTGAGATTGAGCGCGGTCTGGCCGCCCATCGTGGGCAGAAGCGCGTCGGGCTGCTCGGCCTCGAGTACCCGCTCGACGAACTCCGGCGTGAGCGGCTCGACGTAGACTTTTTTCGAAAGCTCCGGATCCGTCATGATCGTGGCCGGGTTGGAGTTGACGAGGATGACGTCATACCCCTCTTCGCGAAGGGCCTTGAGGGCCTGCGTTCCGGAATAGTCGAATTCGCAGGCCTGTCCGATCACGATCGGCCCGCTGCCGATCACCAGGATGCTCTTGATGTCCTGTCTTCTTGGCACTCGGCGGCCTCCTTAGAAAGTGATCCCGGCGGTGAACTGCAGCTGAATGGGGTCGGCGGGATAGGCAGCGTTGTAGATCCCAACGGCTTCGCCAAGCCGGGATTCGTTGTCTTCCAGCCGGATGAAACCGTAGCCCAGGCTGAATCCAAAGACGGCGAGCCCCACCACGCCGCCGACCATGCGGAGGGTCTTGCCGTCGGAACTGATCTTTCCTTGGCCATCCGTCAGCTTCGAGCCGACGTAAAGACTTCCGATCAAGACGGCCAGGCCCGCGGACGCGACGTAAGCCCAGTTCTGGAGCGAACGGCTGCTGGCCTGGTACTCGTTGAGACGCGACTCCGCCTCGGGGACCTTCGCCAGAATCGGCCTGAGTTGCTCCCCGTCCGCGCGAACGTAGGAGTCGCAGGACATCTTGCGGCCCTGGTAGATGAAAATCCGCTGGCAATGGGGTTCTTGAACGGGCATCCTGCGCGCGAGCGCGGGAGGTGTCGTGGGGCCTTTCGGGAGGTCGGAAAGCACGTCGTTTGGAGCAGCTCCGGCTGGCGCGACCGTAGCCGCGATCAGGAGCGCAACCGTGCCGGTGCGGGCCAGGCTCGCGTGCAAAGCCATGAACCAGTCATACCGGCAAGGCGAGCGGCTTGACAAGAAACGGGAGTATGACCCTCTGAGTCGAATCGTGAACCGCAGCCCGAGTCATCGCATTTTCCTGGACCGGGTCTGGAAGCGTTACCATTCGGTTCAGTACCTGCCCTCTGACCCGTTGGAGTTCGTCCATCGTTTCAAAGACCCCTGGGACCAGGAGGCGGTCGCTTTGGGAGCGGCGCTTCTCTCTTACGGGAACGTGACCCAGATTCGCCGATCGGTGGAGGCTTTGCTGGGCTCGATGAGTCGTGCCGGATCCATCGGACCCGCTGCGTGGGTTCGATCGCTCGAGACAACCTCGGGGTTGGCGGAAGGAGGCAGGGACCTCCAGGGATTCGTGCACCGCTTCAATACGGGAGAGGACCTCGTGATCCTCTACCGCCTTCTCGCGCGGAGTTGGGCAACCCGAGGCTCCCTGGGCGCGCATTTTCTGGAGGGTCTGGCCCCCGCGGATGGAGATATCGGGCCGGCCCTCTCGACCCTGATTCGAGATTGGCGCGCGTTCGCCTCCGGCTGGCCCGTACGGGCGGGATTCCACTACCTCTTGACATCACCCGAGGACGGCAGCTGCTGCAAGCGCTGGTGCATGTTTCTAAGGTGGATGGGGCGGCGCGACGAGCTTGACCCAGGTCTCTGGGCCGAAGGCGGTCCCTTCGGCCTGGCCGGCAGGTGGGTCCGCCCTTCTCAGCTCGTGATTCCCTTGGATACCCACACCGGAAGGATCAGCCAGTACGTGGGACTGACCCAGCGAAAGACCGTCGACTGGAAGGCCGCGCTCGAGGTCACCCGGTCTCTCGGCGCATTCGATCCCCTGGATCCGGTGAAGTACGATTTCGCCCTCGCCCGCCTGGGAATCCTGGACCTCTGTCAGAAGCGCTATCGGGCCGAGATCTGCGAAAAGTGCGACCTCAGACCGGCATGCTCGTTCGCGCGCGCGGGCGCCCGCCGGAGCGCTCGCGCGGAAAGAAGGAGATGAGGGCTCTCTCGTTAGAAGCCCGCAGGCGAAGCCTGCTTACGCTCGCTCTGGGTCTCTACCTCGTCTCGTCCCTCGTCTCGATGGCGGTGATGAGCGTCGGAGTCGCCCTTCTGGTGATCGCGGCTTTGATCGCTGCGGGCGGGCCGCTGGAGTTTTTTCGAAAGCTGCGCGACGAGGCGTCGAGCCGGTGGGGGCGGCTGTACCTCCGGGCCGCCCTCGCGCTGACCACCGCATGTGCCGTGAGTCTGCTGGCCGCGATGGCCTTGCCGCTCGCGTACGGTGGGCGCGGCGTGGAGGTGCGCTTCTTTCCGGACATGGCCAAGGCCTGGTACCTCTTTTGGCCCCTCGCATTTGCCGCGATCGCAAGAGAGGTGCCGGAAGCCAGCCGAACGGCCGCGCTCCGAAGTTGGCTGCTCGCGTTCTGCGCGCTTTCGGTTCTGGGGGTCGCCCAGCACTTCTGGGGCTGGCCGCGTCCGCAGCGGATTCCGGGCAATGAAGAGCGCTTTCATGCGACGCTTTTCTTGGGCCACCACCTCTCGGTCGCTTCGATTTTCATTTTTCCCCTCTTCCTGAGCCTGGATCTGGCCGCCGGAAGCGAGGCGATTCGTCGAAGGGCATGCGGGCTTCCGCGCTGGACGCTCGCGATCGCTGTCCTCGCGGGAGTAGGTTGCCTGCTGCTGACCTACTCGCGAATGCTCTGGGTCTCACTTCCCATCGGGCTCGCGATCTGGCTCCTGCTCGCGCTTCCCAGGCGCTGGGCGCTCGCGGCCGTCGTGGGGCTTGGACTCGTTGTCGGTGTGGCGGCGTTTCAGCCGGTGGTTCAGCAGCGAATGGAAGACGGTTTGGGCGTCGGCACTCGAACGCTCCTTTGGAACGTCAACCGGGAGTTTTTCGCCGCGAGGCCGTTGACCGGGACGGGGTGGCATCACAACCTCCCGCTTTCGGCGCACTATCTCCGGTCAAAGGGCTTCGCTGAGAACACCTTCGTCGGACACGCGCACAACAACGCGCTCGAGATGCTTGGCAGCACGGGCGTCCTGGGTGCCGCTGCATGGCTCGCGTGGAGCGCTCTTGCGATCGCGCTCGCCTGGCGATCCGGAGCCCCCGGCTGGAAGGGCTGGATCGCCGCCTGGGCGGTCTTTCATCTCAACGGGCTGACCCAGGTGAATTTCTGGGAGTCCAAGGTTCTGCACCAGATGATGATCGCAGTGGGCTGGTCGCTTTTCTGGATCGAGCCGGTGCTGAGCCGCAGGGGGCGACCGACGTGAAGCGCGTGGTGATCGATGCGCGGATGGTGGGCTCCGTCATGCATGGAATCGCCCGCTACGTCTCGCTCCTCGCGCAGGGCCTGCAGATCGCCCGGTCCGACGAGGGCTCGCTGCCCTATGAACCGGTCTTCCTGGTCGCATCCGGCGGGGGCGGGCCCGACGGCTTTCACGGCTGGCCCACCGTTGAAGTCGACACTCCGTTTCTCAGCCCGATCGAGCAGTGGGTCCTCCCGAGGGTGTTGCGTGAGGCGGATGCGTCGCTCTACCACAGCCCCAGCTTTTCCAGCCTCCTGCGATGCCCGTGCCCGCGTGTCATGACGGTCCACGACCTGATTCACCTCGAGTACGGTGGATGCAAGGAGCGACTGTACTACCGGACTCTGGTTCGTCCATTTGCTCGGGGTGCCCGAGCCGTCATGACGGTTTCGCAGGCCTCTCGTGCTGAAGTGGAGAAATGGCTTGGCTCCGGAGCTCCCCCGGTCACGGTCGTGTTCAATGCGCTGGATCCCCAGCTCCAGTCGCCCGCGGAGAGGGCAGGCATGGATCAGCTGCTCGAGTCCATGGGCCTCGCCCGGGAGTGCTACTTCGTCTGCCTCTCGAATCCGAAGCCGCACAAGAACGTCGCCCTGCTTATCGATTCGTACGAGATCTATCGACGAGAGGCCGCGGACTCCGCGTTGCCTCTCGTCTTGTCCCTGGCGGGTTTCGAGGGCCGGAGAGGGGTAATCTCCAGGCCAGGAATGGACGATGGAACCTCCCGTTCCTTGCTCTCGGCGTCGGCAGGACTCCTCTTTCCCTCCCTGCGGGAGGGCTTCGGGCTGCCGCCAGTCGAGGCGGCGGTGCTGGGCGTTCCGATGGCGGTCTCGCGGATCGATGCACTGCGAGAGGGGTTGGAGGGAGTCCCTGACTCGGAAGTGGCCTGGATCGCCCCTCGGGATGTGAGTGGCTGGGTATCCGCGTTTCATCGTCTTCAGAGGGGCGAAGTCGGACGGCCAGGCGCCGTGACCCGGTCGCGGTTGATGGATCGTTTCTCGACGCGGCGTCTCGGAGCGGCTGTGGACCGGGTCTATCGCCATGTGTTAGCTGTCTAGTCGATGCGACACGTGTTGATCACGGGTGGCGCCGGCTTTGTCGGATCGCACCTCTGCGACCTATTCCTGTCGAGAGGCTACGCCGTTACTGCAGTGGATAATCTCATCACGGGCCGAAAGGCCAATCTGGCTGAGGCACAGAAGCACAGTGACTTCGAATTTCGGGAGGCAGACGTCTGCGAGCCGCTCGACGAGAAGAGTCTTCGGCTTTTCAAGGCGCACGGGCTCCACGGAGTCCTTCATTTCGCCTGCCCGGCGAGCCCTGTCGATTTCGACCGGATTCCTTTCGTTATCCTTCGGGTGGATTCCCTGGGGACGATGCGCACGGTCGATCTCGCGGCCCGGCATGGAGCACGCTTCATGCTCGCCTCGACGTCGGAAATTTATGGAGATCCTCTCGTGCATCCCCAGGCCGAGGGGTACTGGGGCAACGTCAGCACGACCGGGCCACGGGCCTGCTACGACGAGGCCAAGCGATTCGCGGAGGCGTACGTCACCACGGCAATGCGCAGTGCGGGCGGGCCTGACCGGCAAGGCCCGGCTCGTGCGCTCGACGCCCGGCTCGTGCGCATCTTCAATACGTATGGGCCACGCATGCGAGCGGACGACGGTCGGGTCGTACCGGAGCTCTGCATGCAGGCGCTTCGGGGCGAGCCACTCACCGTCCATGGTGAGGGCAAGCAGACCCGGAGTTTCTGTTTCGTTTCGGATCTGTGCGAGGGGATCTTCCGACTCTTCGAGAGCGATGTGCGCCTCCCGGTGAACGTCGGAAATCCCGTCGAGCGTTCGATCCTGGAGTTTGCTCAGACAGTGGCGAAGCTTGCGGGCAACCCGAAAGCCGGGATCCGGCACCTGCCGGCCCGGCCAGACGATCCATGGCGGAGGTGTCCGGACATCGCGAGGGCGAAGGAGCTGCTCGCCTGGACTACTCTTGTTCCGCTCGAGGAGGGCCTGGCACGCTCGCTCGAGTATTTTCGCACCCAGCTCGTGTGACCGTGGCTGCTCCGCGGGTCGCGCTCGCCCATGACTGGCTCACCGGAATGCGGGGAGGGGAATACGTGCTCGAGGCGATCGCCGAACTCTTTCCTCGCGCCGAGCTTTTCACGCTTCTGCACGTTCCGGCTTCGGTCTCGCCGGATCTCACGGCGCTGAGGAAGACCACGGGCTGGCTCCAGAGGATGCCCCGCGCCGAGCGAAGCTATCGGCACTACCTGCCGCTCATGCCGCTGATGGCTGAAGCCTTCGATCTCGCCGGATACGATCTCGTCATTTCCTCCTCTCACTGCGTCGCCAAGGGCGTGAAAAAGGCTCCGGGGTCCGTGCATGTCAGCTATGTCCACGCGCCCATGCGGTACATGTGGGATCGCTTTGACGACTACTTCGGGCCGGGGCGCGCGTCGCTCCCGACCCGGGCCGCGGCCCGGCTGGTCAGGCCCTACCTCCAGTGGTGGGATCGCAGGTCGAGTGGAATCGCGCGAGTCGACGCGTTCATAGCCAATAGCCGATACGTGGCCGACCAGATCGGCCGCCTGTACGGCCGGGAGGCGCGGGTCGTGCATCCGTTCGCCGATCTCTCACGTTTCGGCGCGCCCCGAAGACCGAACAGGACCTACCTCATGGTCGGCGCGCTCGCTCCGAACAAGCGCGTCGATCTCGCGATCAAAGCCTTCAACCGCATCCAGCTTCCGCTCATGATCGTGGGAGGGGGGCAGGAGCGGGACCGTCTCAAGCGGCTCGCTGGCCCGACCATCGACATTCTGGGGGTGCTCAGCAATCGCGCCATCGCGGATCTCTACTCCAAGTGTCGAGCGTTCATCTTTCCGGGTGTGGAGGATTTCGGCATCACGCCGCTGGAGGCCATGGCCGCCGGCATGCCGGTCATCGCCTATGGCGAAGGCGGGGCTGCCGAATCCGTCACAGAGCGAACGGGCATTCTGTTTCGCCCCCAGACCCCCGACGCGCTCGCGGAGGCTGTACTGCGTTTCGAGAAGGGCGAGGTTGCCTTCGACGAGGCGGAGTGCCGGGCGCGCGCGGCGCAGTTCACCCGCGAGCGCTTCCAGCGCGGGTTTCGCGAGGCGGTCGACGCCGCCTGGCGGGCCGCGGGGAAAGAGGGAAGTCCGTTTCCGACCGGGGCTTGATCGAAAGCCGACTAGAAGCGGGTCACCTCGCGCTCGAGCGACAGCGGATTTCGAGTTCCTCAGACCGCGATCATCTTGAGGAGCGCGTGCTGCCTTTCCACAAGCTCGCGCGACTCCAGGCGCATGAGCCGGCGCAGGCTGAAATCCTCGACCGTGAAGCTCGCCATCACGCAGCCGGCGAGCACTCCCCGGCGCAGCAGCGACTCCCACTTCTCGGGCGACGACCGAGCGAGGTCGCGCCCCGCCCCCGCCTCGGCGAGGAAGCCCAGGAACGCTCCCGCGAAGCTGTCGCCCGCGCCCGTCGGGTCGACGACCCGATCCACCGGGTATGCTGGGGCGAGAAAGGTTCCGGCCGGCGAGAACAGCATCGCGCCGTACTCACCGCGCTTCACGATGACGACCGAGGGGCCCATCCCCCGGATGATGGGAGCGGCCTCCGTGACGTTCTTCGCTCCCGAAAGGAGGTAGGCCTCGCCCTCGTTGATCGAGAGGATGTCGACGCGGCGAAGCGTTTTCTTGAGCTCCTCGGGCTTGCCGGCGATCCAGAAGTTCATGCTGTCGCAGGCGACGAGCTTGGGCGCGCGGATCTGATCGAGCACCCGGCCCTGGAGCACGGGGTCGATGTTGGCGAGGAAGACGTATTCCGCCGAGCGATGACGCTCGCTCAGCACAGGGTCGAAATGCTCAAAGACGTTGAGCGCCGTGGAGAGAGTCTTGGCTTCGTTGAGGTTCTGGTCATACGAGCCGACCCAGTGAAACGTCTTTCCCCGGGCTCTCTGAACTCCGGTCACGTCGATGCGGCGCTTCGACAGCCAGTCGAGGTGCTCGGTTGGAAAGTCATCTCCGACCACTCCGACAATCTGGACGGGCGCGTAGAAAGACGCGGCGATCGAGAAGTAATTGACCGAGCCGCCCAGGACGAAGTCCGCCTTCCCGGTAGGGGTCTCGATCGTATCGAAGGCAAGGGATCCGACGGTGAGAATCACGGGCCGAGTAAAGCCCGGCCCGATGACGGAAGTCAATCGGCTACTAATAGACGATCTCGCGCGGGTCGCGGGAGGTGGGCCGTCTCCTGGCAGCGACGGGGATGACCTCTGGCCGGGCAGCGGCTACGCGCTCAAGGAGGCGCTCAAAGGCGGGCCAACCCCTTCCCATCGGTTCCCAGGTGCCGGTCAGTTCGGTAACTTTCGGCTTCAGTGGCGAGTTCGGGCCTTCGAATGCGACCGGGTCGTGTTCCGGGCTCTCGAAGAGCGCACTCCACTTCGCGTCGCG
>CAYJTX010000074.1:0-11255 GCA_964372615.1 uncultured Bacteriovoracaceae bacterium
CGGCACGTGAAAGGAACCCGACTCGATTGTACGCATACGTCGGCGATCGCGACTCAGGGCTCCACCAACAAGCACGCCAGAGCTGATCGACCGTCATCGCTCCTTGCTCGCACACCCACTGGCACGCCAACCGATCACGGACTGTGAGCACACCTCCGACTCGCGCACCGCCCCCGTTCCAATCCTCACTACCCCGCATCCCTCGCCGGGCTGGTCTTCCTTCCTGATCTCTTCCTTCTTCCTGCATCCTGATTCCCCCGGCCGGGCACCGCAGAAGCCGTGACCACCTCCGATCGAAGAGCGGGGGTGGTCACGGGTTTGAGGAGCGCAGGCCGCTTCCGTAAAGTCGAAGAAGTTTCGAGGCCTGCGTTCCCCGCCCCCACATAAGGCCGTGCCCGGCGAGTTATGTGGGGTGCTGTGGATCAACCTTGACACCCGTAGCACTATTATTTTAAGAGTACAAGTCAGAGGCAGGTACCATGGATAAGATCGAAGCTGAAAAGCAACTCCAAGAGATCCACCGAATCATGACTTCCGAGCATCGTCTGATCGGATCGCCGACGAGCTTCATCGTCTGCGGCACGACGGTCGTTCTGCTAGCCGCACTCCATCTCCTGAACTGGCTTCGGGACGAGGGCCGCGTGAGCCCCGCCCTCTTTGGCGCCGCGACGCTCGCGATTCTTGTCGTGGTGTTCGCCGTGAACTTCGGTGGCCGTCGTATCCTTCGCGACGAGAGCGCCCAAGTCGGAACGCAGAACGCCCATCCCTCGATCCTACAGACCCTCGGGGTCATGCGGGCTATGCTCCTCTCCGGAGCCGGCTTGACCGTCGTCTGGTGGCTCCACATGGATCGCCTCATGATCGTCTGGATGATCCTCTTCGGGATCGCCATGAACCTCTGGGGCCGCTTCGTTCATGACCGGGTTCAGCGTTACTCCTACGTTCTCATCGCCGGTGCCATCCTGATCGCGGGGCTCTCCGAGTTCCAGGTTTTCACCTCGAATGGCACAGTGGTCGCTGCGCTCCTCATGCTCGGGACCTGGTTCGTCGGTCTTGGCTACATCATCCTGAAACACCAGCAGCGGAGCTGACCGTGGAACTCGATCGAGTCATCCATCAACCGATCCGCACCCGGATCATGGCGTACCTCGCAAGCCATGGCCCGACCGACTACGTGACTCTCCGAAACGCATTGGAGCTGACCGACGGTCACATGACCACGCACATGCGCGAGCTGATCGCGAGCGAGTACGTCAGCTTCGAAAAGGAGTTCGTGGACAACAAGAAGCCGCGGACGACCTACAAGCTGAGCGCGCTCGGCAAAAAGCAGTTCGGCGCCTACATCAAGACGCTGAAGGAGATCATTCAGGGGGGATGAGTTGATGGTGGATGGCGAAGTTTCTGCTTCCGTCACGGCAGTTGCGGAGCAGCCGAAGAAAACCGGGGAAGCTAGCGAAGGGGGGCTGATGAGTTCCTACAGCATTCCGAAACTGCTCACGGTCGGGCAGCTCGCCGAGCAGCTCCAGGTACCCGTCGCGACGATCTACTACTGGGTTCATCGCAACGAGATTCCACATATGAAGGTGGGCCGGCATCTTCGCTTCGACATTGTCGCCGTACTCAAGCACTTCAACGCCACGACCCATCACCATGCCGCGGCTTGCCAGGTTCCGGCTAAAAAGCTATCCGTGGATTTGCGGTCTTTGAAAACCAGGTTCGCACGTCCCGTCGTCGCTCCAACCCAGGAGTGATGACATGGCAATTCGTAAGTTACCCAGCGGCGCCTACAAGCCGCTCGTCCGCGGAACGGATGGAAGGTGGCTGCCGCTCGGCAGCTTCCCCACTCGTGCCGAGGCCGAAGCAGCGAAGAGGCGCGCGCAGGATCAGTTAGCAAGCGGCGGGAACGTCACCGCCGATTCAGCCCGGCTGACACTCGATCAGTTCTTCAAGCAGTGGTTCGAGGGCGGCACCAGCAAGGCCTCGCCGGGCTGGAGAAACGATCAGGTCGAGATGTACATCCGGTACGTCCAGCCCTTGATCGGGGCCAAGCGCCTCAAGGCAATCAAGCCTGTGGACATCGCGGCGGTCATGAAGAACGCCGAGAGCATGGGCCGAGCCCCGCAGACCCGGACGCACATCTTCAGCCTGCTTCACAAGATGTTCCGTGATGCAGTCGAGATGTTCGAGCTTCTCGACCGGAATCCCGTGAAGCGGGATCTCAAGCCGGTGATTCCCGAGAAGGAGGCCCCGCACCTCAAGGTCGAACAGGCAGCGAAGCTCTTGCAGTACGTTCGCGGCAAGGAGTTCGAGCTAGCGGTTTGGCTGAACGTCTACATCGGGATGCGGGTCGGCGAGATTCAGGCGCTCAAGTGGGAGTGCCTGGACCTCGATCGCGGGATCGTCCACATCCGGGCAACCTTCGTGAGGAAAGAGCACCGGATCAAGGATTACCCGAAGGGCAAGCGGTGGCACTCAGTACAGGCACCGCCCGAGCTGCTGGAGCTTCTGCGCAAAGCGAAGGCGACAAGTGAGTTCGTCGTACCGTCCCCTCGCCGAGCGATGATGAGCTACAACAGCTACTACAAAGCCCTTCAACGCTACTGCAAGGAAGCGGGGGTCCCCGAGGTGGCGACACACGGATTGCGGCACTCGACAGCCGCGATCTATCGGGCGCATGGAGCGACCCGCGACGACATCTACCACCTCTTCAAGCACTCCTCTCCGTCCGTGACCGCGAGGTATATCCACGACGACACGGAGAGGGTCGGCGAGGTGGCGAAGGTGGTCCGGCTGTTCCCGCTGGCCGGAGCGAGTTGATTGCAGTACGTATGTTGCACGAATTGTTGCACGCGAGGGTCGAATGACCCTTTTCAGGCTTGCGGCAATTTTTAAGTAGTTGTAAGAACAGAAGATTCCTTCTGCGGAGAGATGTCCGAGTGGCTGAAGGAGCACGCTTGGAAAGCGTGTATACGGGTCAAACCGTATCGAGGGTTCGAATCCCTCTCTCTCCGCCACTTCATCAAAGTGTCCAAAATTGTAGTCTATCTCAGCTCGGCGGCGAATTCTCCGACGATCTTCGACCAGATCTCACTGCTGTCACACCAGACGCGATGCCTTCGGTCCGACGTACGATATCCCCAATCAGCTCATTCAGATCCCAAAGGAGAAAACACACCCTAGCTCACCGACCTTTGGGGCGGCTCCTTGCGGTCTTCGTGTAACCTTGCTGGTGATCGCCCTGCGAATCCGTTTCTGTTTCCAAAACCACCCTGATACCTTTACCAGGATCATGAAAACCTCCTTCGCGATGTTCTGGCTCGCGATCATGGGGATCTCCCGCGCCCAAGCCTCTGACGAGCAAAGCTTCGACTGGGTGGATCCCGTGAAGGGGCGCGACATACTCCAGAACAGATATTATCGAAAGGTCGAACGCCTCTTCGTCTCGGCGATGGTCGGACCAGCAAGCTCGAGCGCGTATCGCTCCACCTTCACCTTCGATGCCCGGGTGACGTACTACTTCAGGGAGCTCCTCGGAATCGAGGTATTCTACGCCTTGAATGCGAACCAGGAAAACAACACCTTCGAGGCGCTGAAAGTCTCCTCACCCGGCGCGTTGCCGATGGTTCGAGAAATTCGTTCGCAGTACGGGCTCCTTTGGCAGTTCGTTCCCTGGTACGCCAAAGTCAACGTGTTCAATCGGATCCTGTACTTCGACTGGTATTTCTCTGGAGGGGCTGGAACGCTCCGCACGGAGCTCGATACCCGGACAAGCGCCGCCGCGGCTCCGAACTTCACCTTGGACGACCGCTTCGCCGTTCTCCTGGGAACTGGGCATCAGTACCACCTGTCCAAGGACCTCTCCGTCCGGCTGGACTTCACCGGGGCGTTCTATCAAGCGCCAGTCGCGGGGACCACGGGAGCGAGCGTGTGGTTCTCACACTATTCTCTCGGCGCCGGGATCGGGATCAGAATCTGATGGAGGCACGGCTAATCGGCCGCATCGCGAGACGATTCCTCCTTCTGGCTTCGGCGCTTCTGGCCAGCTTCGGAGCAGCCGCGTTCGCCGAAGAAGGAGCCGATCCCACGAGCCTCGTGGAGGCCGAGGAGCCGGGCTTGTTCAACGTCAGAGCCAGCACCGAAAGCACCACCGACAAGGTGAGGCTTGACGTCGTCCACGTGGATTTCCGCAGCCATTGGCGCAACCTGTTCTGGCCCTACCCCCAGGCCGCCGAGAAGGCATGGGACTACGGAGTGACGACTGAGTGGTTATTCGGCTATAACCCAGTGGACGATTTTTCCGGCGTGAGGCTATTCGGCACTGTAGGCCGAAAGTTCTCCCACCGATTCAACGCGGATGTCTCCCTCGGCCTGCATCAGTTGCGAGCGACCGGGGCATTGACGGGGCGGGTGCTTCCATATTTCGGAGCGGCGATTTCCGCCTTTCCGATCGAGAACGATCTTTTCATGGAAGTGAAGTTCAGCCATGACCTGGTCTACCAAGATCTCCTGCAACTCGGCCCGGTGGTGGATCTGCTCTGGGCCAACTCGGGCGCGGCAGACCTGATTTACCGGCCGATGGACCGTATCCGCATCGCGCTCAGGACTTCTCTGCGCGGGTTCAATGACGGCAACACGAGACGCTACGCCGACTTCGGAGTGATGTACGGCCTCTCGATCGGGGTTCCTTGGATCTGGGCCGGGGCGGGAAGCGAGTATGTTTCGTTTCCCAGGAGGGAGTCCGGATACTGGTCGCCTTCCCGTTTCCTCGCCGGGGGCCCGCGGTTTGAGGCGACCACACCGCTCTTCGATCGCTTCAGCGCGGGCCTGGGACTCAATGTGACCCGATTCCGCGAGGAATCGCTCGACCCAGGCTGGGGATACTACGCGACGCTCAAGCTGGAATACGGCTCGCGAGATGACTTCCTGATCGACCTCGGTTTCACGCGGATCAGCTCGAGCCAGAACACTCTGGGCTGGTCGAGCGAGACGCTCCTGCTGCACGTCGGGGGACCTCTCTAGCGGCTCTAGCGGGGTGGTGAAAATGGAACTGAGAGACTGCTGGGCTTCAGCCGGAGCCTCAGCTCCTGTCCCCGATCGATCCGCTCGAGGTGGACCGCCCAGATCCCATCGTCGCCCAGCGAGAGATTTGCCGAAGGGGCGGAAGGGTCCGCATCCAGCTGCAGCTTCTCCCTAGACGGAGCATCGATGCGTACGCTGACTCCCTCCACCGCCCGCGCGCCCGGATTGACGACCCGAAGACCGAAGCTGCCGTCATCGTTCGCAGCCAAAGTGACGTGGATCGGGTCCCTGCTCTTCCACCAGTCTGCCAGTTCAGCGAGATGCGTGATCCAGGGTTTTCGGCCCTGGAGGTGCTCGAAGAAAAGGCGAAGCGGTTCCCGGTAAGGCGGCTGGCCGAAACTCTGTGTATGTAAGCTCAGGAAATGCGCTCCGTTCAGCCGGTGGATTCGTTCGAACTCGCCCGCGAGGTAGTCCGCGATTTCCCGCGAGGTCTCAAGCTCCCATCGCCTTTCGATGTGAAAGTCGTCGGACGCGACTCGCGGAATGAAGAGGAGCCTGCCGGAGCCGATCCAGAGCGGTGCGAGACGGGGGAATCGGCTGTCTCCGAAAAGGTAAGTCAGCTGATTCTGGATGACCGCACTGACGGTACCCTCATCGTACTTTTCTCCGGGGGGCCGAAAGCCGATGACCGGACTGCGCGCGATCTCCTCGATTTGATGCCGGGACCGCTGAATACTGTCGAACCGCGTTTCCACGCTTGCCCCGACCAGACTGTCCGCGTTCTCCGCATGAGCCGCGATCTCTCCGACCCATTCTTTGGCGAGACCCGACGACCGCAGAAGGAAATCTGAATAGGGAAAGAACGTGGATGGGATCCGGGACTCCCGGAAGAGATCGGCAAGGCCGCTAGCGTTTCCGAACTGCTCTTCCGCGTCCACCGAAGCGACAAAGGCTGACCTCCGTCCGCCCTTCCAGGTCGCCACACGCGCCTGGGGCACGCGGGCCGCCCAAGCGAGCGAAGAAAGCAACGCCTGACGGCCGTAAAATTCCTCCGTCCCGTTCCCCGCTTTCAGCGTCTCCGGGTCGAACGCGAGCCAGGCGGACCTGGCTGCTCCGTGATCGACGAACTGAGCCCGGGTCGCCCAGGGGACCCGAGGAAGGCCGCGCCGACTCGCCTCGAAGGCCGCGGCGACTCCGCGGACCCCGACCGCCTCGTATCGATTTTCGAGTGGGAACCAGTCGAGGAGAATTCCCGGCGGGAGATCCCAGAATGGCGGAGAATCAGCCGCGAAGACGGTGGGAAGCGGGTGCTCTGGATCAGCATTGGGACGGGGAAGGAGACTGACCCCGAAGGCCTCGCGCATCCGGCCGTCGTCATACGCAATTCCGGTCGCAAGCACTGAGATCCCCCGAGGGAGAGCCTCTTTCAGAGCGGAGAGCTGGCCGGCGCTCAGAGTCCAGATTCTAGGCGCGATCAATAGAGTCCCGGAGCGGGCCGACGAGACCCGAGTCACGCTCCGGAATGGGACGCCCGATCGCTTTAGGGACTCTTTCCAGGGACTTCTGGAGCGGTCGCACTCAGGTGTGAAGAGAAAAATCGTGCGCTTGGATAAGGCTTCGACCAGGTTTCGTTCTCGGGACCTCTGATGAGAACTCAGTGTCTCCTCCAGGAGACCGCTCTCGCCCATGCGGGCGTAGTCGAAGGTCTGCAGCAGCCCCATCTTCCGGAGCTCCTTGTAATCAGCGACGCGCGGGCGGATGCCCGAAAGCGATATCCGTTGGAGATAGCCGCCTACCAGCAGCGCGGCGAATACGACGCTGCCGAGCACAGCGAAAAAGCCAACCACTCCCCTGGGTAGGATCTTCGAGGCGCCATGCGCTCCATTCTCGACGGGCGTATTGAAGACAACGACCGGGATATCACGCAGGCGGGGCGCCCTTTGCGGCACATAACGGGTGAAAAAGACGCCGGTGATCTTGAGGGCGCCGTCTTTACGGGACTGTATCCCGGGAAGCTGGCGCATTTTGTAGAGGAGAAAGGAGACGAGCGTGAGCAGTATCGTCGTCGCCGTCAGAGTGAGGATGACCAGGTTGAGGAGATGGTAGATCTCCATTCCGGTCAAAGCCCCTTTCTTTGCAGCTTGTTCCAGTTCATCGGAAGGCTCAGGAGCTCATCCAGACTCGAGAAAAATCGAATGATCTCGAGGGCCAGACCGTAGGTGAGCCGGTTCAGGGCGGCCAGGCTCACGAGAGCGATGATTTCGGGCGTAACCACCGCGCAGTAGGCGGTCATCGCCAGATCCAGAAGCGTGATCTGCATGAAAAACAAACTGAGTATGGCTCCGTTTCCGGTCACTACGGCGCTCTGAATGCAAAGCGCCGAGAGGATGAACGTGATGTTCGGTATCACCAGCGTTTCCAGGGCCAGGTAGGTGAGAATGACGAAGTTCCTCGGGCTTGAGAACGGTTTCCAGAGGCAGCCCGAGTTGATCCGGATCGCCTGGATCGTTCCGCGCGACCAGCGATAGCGTTGTTTGATGAGGGACGTGAAGTCCTCCGGCGCTTCCGTAACGGCCACCATGTCGGCGCAGTAGACAATCCGATAGCCGCCCAGAAGCAGCCGGATCGTGAGGTCCGAGTCTTCGGCGAACGTTTCGCTGCGATATCCTCCGATCTTGAGGATCGCCTCCTTCCGGAAGAGCCCGACTGGTCCCGGTACGATCGTGACCGTCGAAAGGAATGACTGGGAGGTCTTGATCATATTCAGACCGATGACGTACTCGAGGCTTTGAAAGCGGGGAAGGATGCTCCGGACGTTTCCGATCCGAACGTTTCCGGCAACCGCGGCCAGCCGGTCGTTGCCTTCGAAGTGAACGATGCCCTTTCTGATCGCGTCAGGCTCGAGGATACTGTCGGCGTCCACGCAAAGCACGAACTCCCCCAACGCTTCGCTGATTCCCCGATTGAGGGCTTCGGCCTTGCCCTTGTTTCTCTGGTAGATGACCCGAATGTTCCGCTCACTTTCCATCTCTTTCGCATTGAGGAGCGTCAGGTCGGTCGAGCCGTCATCCACGACGATGATCTCGAAGTTCGGGTAGTCCAGATTCAGCAAGGATCGAGCGGCATGCTGGACCACCGCCTCCTCATTGAAGCAGGGCACGATCACTGAGACGAGCGGGTAGGTCGCCGGCTCAGCGGTCCTCGCTTTGAAGTAGGAATCGGCGAACGACAGGAAGAGATAAACTACCATGCGCAAGAACAGGAATATGAGGAAAGCAAATGACAGGTTGTAAAGAAGGCGCTGCCAGGACACGAGCTCCCGCGTCTCCTGGACCGGCAGAAAAAGGACAGTCGCCGGTAAGGCCACGAGGAGGAGAGCTGCAAGGATCATTGACCCGCGCGTGGGCTTAGGCATGCCGTACCCAGATTGTATGCTATATTCAGGTCAGGTAAATCTGATTTATGGGTTCAGCCACGCCTCCCAAACTCCTGGTCGTCGACGACGATTCCGCGGTCTGCGATCAGGTGCGCCTGGCCCTGTTCGGTACCTTCCTGATCGCCGACGAAGTCTCGGGCGGGCGGGCGATCGCCTCCGCGGTCAAGGAGAAGCCCGATCTCATCCTGCTCGAGCTTGATATGCAGAATGTGAACGGCTTCGAGATACTTGAGCAGCTCGGCCAGAATCCCATCACATCTTCTATTCCTGTTGTGTGCATGAGCGCGGGCACCGGGGATGTCAACCGAACACGGGCCCACGAGCTGGGCGCCATCGGCTACGTCCACAAGCCGATCAACACCGAGACCTTTTCCAAAGACCTCCGGGCGCTCTTCGACTTGACTAATATCGTGATGGAGTCGCCCTCCCGAGGTCGCCGGTTCGTGATCTCATTCAATCAGGGAGCCAAGTACAAGCTCATGAGGCAGTATCTTCTGGAGCACGACGCGACGAGCAAGTGCCTGATCCTCTCCCTTCGGGAGGGAAGCGAGGTCTGCAACGCAGCCATGGAGGAGATGATCGCGCGGGAGCGGCTGATCTTTCTCCAGATCGCTCCGTCTCTGGTCACGAAGTTTCCCTACCTTGAGGATCTGTCTCCGGTTCTTAAGGATTTGACGGAGTTCCTGAAGGGCGATAGCGGCCAGTATACCCTGTTTTTCGACGACCCCAAATTGCTCCTCAATCCGAAGGACTCCAAGAACGCGATCGCGCGGCTCCACCTGCTGAAAGAGGGGCTGCTCAAGCCGTTCCGACAGACGACCCTGTTCTGTTCCCGCGAGCGGTCTCCGGAGCTCCGTGCGCTCATCAACGAGATGGCCACGGTCTTCTGCCAATGACTCCGTCAAGCGACTTGCGCACCGCCGCCCAGGACTTGGGATCGATCAGGTAGCTGTAGTGGGTGAACGGAGTCATGTCGACTGAGCGGGTTCCGCGCAGCGCCGCGGATTCGGCCGGCACGATCAGGAGATCGTTGCGGCTCCAGAAGGTGATCCCACGAACCGACTTGGACCAGGGCCTGCGGCCCAGCTTGCGCATCAGCTCGCTGTCCGGCCGCAGCTCACGCGCCAGGGCGGTATTGGCGAAACGGGCGGAGTGAGTTCCGCCGTGAGGCGATCCTAGCGTGATCAGGGTACCCACATTCCGCGATAGCCGGTGCTCGTGGATCGCCAGCCGGGAGACGACTCCTCCCAGGCTATGAGCGACGATATCGACCTTGCGCTCACCGGTGACCTGCATAACCCTGCGGATGAATCGGGCCAGCGCCTCCGCCATCTGCGCCACTGACTGACCGCGCTCGAAATGACTTCGGTAGGAGCGCTTACGGCCCTGAAGCCAGAGGAATCCTGACATGGGCAGGAAATCGCCGCGCGTGCCGCCCAGGCCGTGGACGAAGATGAGCGGGCGGTAGCCGTCGGAAGGGATCGGCTCGACCTTCTGCGTGCGCGAGGAGAGCAGTGAGTACGACAGGAGTGGCATCTGCAGCAGGTGGCGCGTGACATCGGGGTCGATGGACCGGTAGAGCGTCAGGAGCTGCTTGCCGACGGCGCGGCCGGCGAGGGTGGCACTCCGACCGGCGGACCTCAGAAATTCAGGCGATTTCTTGCGCATCCGCGCAATAGTAGCTCGCGAGCGGTTCGCCCGGCAAGCAGCCTTCAGAAGCTCGGAACAGGTGAAGATGCCGCGCCCGCGGGGGGCGTGATGATCTTTCGAACCTCTTCGAATTTCTCGTTCGGGACTGGAATCGAAAGCAGGGGATGTGCCCATTTACGGAAGGCATCCAAGGGCCAGCGCTCTCCCGGGTCAGTGCCGAGAAACACCGCGTCCTGGGTGAAAAAGGCGAAGTAGGCGGCCTCGTCGGGCTTGGCGGCCGCGGCATGCCAGGCGTCGAGCGTCTTCGCGATTTCGGCCACGGCGGGGGACACGGCGGAAGCGGCGAAACCATTTTGAGCTAACAGGACCCAGCAGAGCAGTAATAGGTGTTTCACTGTACGACCCTAGCACGGCAGGCTGCGGGCGAAATCTCTCTGTTTAGTGAGATTCTTTGTGAAGGGATCGCGATATAGAGGCGAGGTCATGGCCACGAACGTGGAAGAAACTCTTGCCGCCCTCGTGAGCGCGGTGCCCGGCTGGCATCCGGATCGGGTGAAAATCGAGCCCTTGGAAGGGGGAATCACCAACCGGAACTACCGGGTTGAAGCGAGTGGACAGCTCTTCGTACTTCGCGTCGTAGATGAGAAATCCCACGCGCTCGGCATTGATCGGGTGCGTGAGAACTCCTGCGCGAGAATCGCGGCCGCGCTGGGCGTCGCTCCTGAGGTCGTCTTTTGCCTCCCGGGCCGGGTTCTGGTCACTCGCTTCGTGAAGGGCGGCCAGTGCGGCGCCGAGGAGCTGGCGCGCCCCGAGACTCTCGCGAAGGTGGCTCAGCTGCTTAGAAAGGTTCACGAGGGACCCGGGTTCGAAGGCGTATTTTCCGCTTTCGAAGCGGTTCGGGGCTATCACTCTCGCGCACTGGCGCTGGGTGTCCCGATCCCCGATCTAGGCTCCGCTCTCGCCGAAGCCAGAGCGCTCGAAGGGCAGCTCTATCCGTCCGGGTTCGCCCAGACCCAGCTCCGCCCCTGCCACAACGATCTGCTTTGCGGGAATCTCCTGATCGAGAATTCGAGGCTCTGGCTCATCGACTGGGAGTACGCGGCGATGGGGGACCCCTACTTTGATCTCGGGAACTTCGCCGCCAATCAGC
>CAYJTX010000075.1:0-11243 GCA_964372615.1 uncultured Bacteriovoracaceae bacterium
CTGAAACTGAACCCAAATCGAACCTAAAGAGGATTACCCGGACAGGCTCCTAGCGAGTCACTCCGCGACCGCCGCGCCCTCGGTCCTCAGATCCGAGACTCCCCACGAGCGCCCGTTCGGAAAGCGCTCGATCACAGCCATCCGGCCGCTCGCCGTGATGTCCTTGAGGGGCCAGCCGATCCCGCCGAGGGCGGCGCGCGCTTCGGAAGAGAAACCCGGCTCCAGCATCAGCTCGCCCGGTTTCCATTGCTGGTGGAAGCGCGGCTGCTGCACGGCCTCGGTGATTGGAAATCCAAAGCGCAGCCGCGCGAGCGCCGCGAGGAAGACCGAGGTCGTGATCCTCGGGCCGCCCTGAGCCCCAAGCACGAGCCGCGGCCGGCCCTGGACGTCTCGGATGATCGTGGGGGACATGGAGCTCAGCGGCCGTTTTCTTGGAGCGACCGAGTTTGCCGCGGATCCCACGAGGCCGAAGAGATTCGGGATCCCCGCCTGGATGCTGAAGTCGTCCATCTCGTTGTTCATCACGACGCCGGTGCCCTGAGGAACAAAACCCGAGCCGAAATTATCGTTCACGGTCGTGGTGACGGAGACCGCGTTGCCTTCGCGATCCACGACCGAGAAGTGGGTCGTCTCCATTCCAGCGCCCGCCTCCGGCGTGACGCCTCCTCGCCACGCGAGGCCCGACGAATCGGGCGGGTTGGCTCGGCCGGCCCGGAAAGTCTCCTTCCACCTGCGCGCGAGATAATCGCGCGAGGTGAGCTCGGCGATCGGCACGGCAACGAAGTCGGGGTCCCCGAAGTGCTCCGCCCGATCCGCGAAGGCGAGCGTCATCGCGTGCGCGAGCGCGTGGACCGCTCGACTCGAGCCCCAGCCGTCGGCGAAGGCTCCGTCGCGATCCGCGAGCTCCGCGTACCCGAACAGCTGGGAGATCAGCGTGCCCCCTGCCGACGGAGGAGGCATGGTCACGATCTCCCAGTCTCCGTAGGTCGCGAGCACGGGCTTGCGGATCTTGGGCTCGTAAGCCGCGAGATCGGCTTCGGTCATGATCCCGCCCGCGGCCTTCAGTCCTTCGGCGATATCGCGAGCGACCCAGCCCCGGTAGAAACCGTCGCGCCCTCGGCCCGCAAGCACTCTCAGCACGCGGGCCAGGTCGGGCTGCCGAAGCCTCGCCCCAGCCACACAAGGGGCGCGCGCCACGCCGGACCCGCAGCCGAAGAGCCTCTTCGCCTCATCATTGAAGGCCTTCCAGCGCTCCGTGGCGGCCGCCTCCGAGTGGCCGCTCCAGCGATGCCCACGCTCGGCGAGCTCAATGGCCCGCTCGAGGATCTTCGCCCGCGGCCAGCTCCCGAACTTCTCGAGCGCGAGCAGCAGCCCCCCGGGCACTCCTGGAACTCCCGAAGCAAGCGCCCCGTCCTGCGAAAGGTCAGTGCGCGCCTTGCCGTCCCGGACGTACAGGTCACGATGGGCCGCCGCCGGCGCCATTTCCCGGTAATCGATCACGGTACACTCGGGCCTGGGCCCACCTGGACGGGGTGCCGGGCAGAAAACGAGAAAGCCGCCTCCCCCGAGCGAGGCGTAGTGAGGCCGCGTGACAGCCATCGCGAAGCCAGTCGCCACCGCCGCATCGATCGCGTTGCCGCCCCGACGCATCACCTCCGCTCCCCACTCGGCCGCGACCGCGTCGTCGGCGACGACCATGCCGGCCGTACCCACGACCGGGCGGTAGCGCGACTCAGGCTCCGTGGAGACGTCGCCGGTCCACTGATCAGCCGCTCGCTCGGTTCGCGCGGCACCCGGAGGGGCGCCCGCGCAGCCGGCCGTCCCGAATGCGCCGAGGAAGATCGCGACAGCCAGGGTGGCTCTCATTGGAACTTCATTTCGGGAACTTCGCCCGGGACATGAAGTTTCGCGGCGGTCGCCTTCCGAATTTCGTCGACGGAAACGCCCGGCGCCCGCTCGCGAAGGACGAGCCCCTCGCGGGTGATCTCGATCACCGCGAGCTCGGAGACGACCTTGTTGACGACGCCCATTCCGGTGATCGGAAGCGTGCACCGGGGAAGCACCTTGCTCGACCCGTCCTTGGCGACATGCTGCATGGCCACTACGACGTTGCGCGCTCCGGCGACCAGGTCCATGGCGCCGCCCATGCCCTTGACGACCTTGCCGGGAATCATCCAGTTGGCCAGGTTGCCCCGCTCATCGACTTCCATCGCGCCAAGCACAGTGAGGTCGACGTGGCCGCCGCGAACCATCGCGAACGAGTCGGCGCTCGAGAAGAAGGACGCGCCTGCCTGCGCGGTTACCGTCTCCTTTCCTGCGTTGATGAGATCCGGGTCGACCTCGGCCTCGGTCGGATAGGGCCCGATTCCCAGCAGCCCATTCTCGCTTTGCAGAACGACCGTGATTCCCTTCGGGATGTAATTGGCGACCAGTGTCGGAATTCCGATCCCGAGGTTCACGTAGTAGCCGTCGCGGAGCTCCTGCGCGATCCGCTGCGCGATCTGTTCACGAGTGAGTGCCATGGACCTAGACCTTTCTCACGGTTCGTTTCTCAATCCGCTTCTGATAACCCCGCCCCTGGAAAATCCTCTTCACGTAGATACCGGGAAGATGGACCTGATCCGGATCCAAGGCCCCGACCGGTACCAGCTCCTCGACCTCCGCAATCGTGATCTTTCCTGCCATCGCGCACATGGGATTGAAGTTTCTCGCGGTCCTGCGAAAGACGAGGTTCCCCATCGGATCGCCCTTCCATGCCTTCACCAGGCCGAAGTCCGCGCGCAGAGCCCGCTCGAGCACGTACTTGCGTCCTTCGAACTCGCGGACCTCCTTGCCCTCGGCGACAAGCGTGCCGACGCCCGTCGGCGTGAAGAAGGCCGGAATTCCAGCGCCGCCCGCTCGCAGCTTCTCGGCCAGCGTTCCCTGGGGAGTGAGCTCGACCTCCAGCTCGCCTGACAGCACCTGCGCCTCGAAGAGCTTGTTCTCGCCGACGTAGCTCGAGATCATCTTGCGAACCTGCCGGGTCCTGAGCATGAGCCCGATCCCGAAGTCGTCCACGCCGGCGTTGTTGGAGATGCAGGTGAGATTCCTCACCCCCTTCTCCACCAGCGCCGCGATGCAGTTCTCCGGAATTCCGCAGAGCCCGAACCCGCCGATCGCGAGCAGGGCGCCGTCGGGAACGTCGCGCACCGCTTCCCTCGCGTCCTTCACCACCTTGTTCACTGACGTCCCCCCTTCCGCTCGCTCCAGCAATTCACTCGAGCCGCTCGAGGCAAACCGTCGTCGCCTCGCCACCGCCGATGCAGATGCTCGCCACGCCCCGGCGCAGGTTCCGGTCCCGGAGGGCCGAAAGCAAGGTCACCACGATCCGCGCGCCGCTGGCGCCGATCGGGTGGCCGAGCGAGATCGCCCCGCCCCAGATGTTCAGCCGGCCTTCCGGAATGCCCAGATCCCGCTGTGCGGCGAGCGCCACGACCGCGAACGCCTCGTTCACCTCGAAGAGGTCGACGTCCTTGAGCTCCCAGCCGGCTCGGCGCAGCGCGCGCTTGACGGACTCGGCCGGCGCGGTCGTGAACCACTCGGGCGCCTGCGCGTGGGTTCCGTACGCAACCAGCCGCGCCAGCGGTTTCACGCCCAGCTCCCGGGCCCTGTCGCCCGACATGAGAACCAGCGCCGCCGCCCCGTCGTTGATCGTCGATGCGTTGGCCGCGGTCACCGTGCCCTGCTTGTCGAAGACGGGCTTGAGCGTGGGAATCCGGTCAAACTGAACTTTTGGGGGACCTTCGTCGGTGTCGACCAGCTTCGTCTCGCCCTTGCGGCCCGCCACCTCCACTCCCACGATCTCGGCGCGGAATTTTCCCGACTTCTGCGCCTCCTGCGCGCGCCGGAAACTCTGGGCGGCGTAATCGTCCTGATCCTTGCGGCTGAAGCCCCTCTCCCGCGCGCAGAGCTCCGCGCAGTTGCCCATGTGCTGGCCGTTGTAAGGATCCCAGAGACCGTCGTGAACCAGCGAATCCACGAGCTGCTGATGCCCCATGCGATAGCCGCCGCGCACGTTCGGCATGAGGTAGGGCGCCTGGCTCATGCTCTCCATCCCGCCGGCCACGACGACCTCGCTGTCGCCAAGCCAGATCGACTGGGCGCCTTGCATGATCGCCTTCATCCCGCTGCCGCAAACCTTGTTCACGGTCACCGCGGGCACACTCTTCGGAATGCCCGCGAACATCGCGGCCTGCCGAGCCGGCGCCTGGCCCACCCCGGCCTGCAGCACCTGGCCCAAGAGCACTTCCGAGACCTGCTCGGGCGCGACTCCGGCCCTGTGAAGGGCTTCGCGAACCGCCACTGAGGCGAGCCGCGGCGCCGCGACGGACGCAAGCGCACCCTGAAAACCTCCGAGCGGCGTCCGAGCCGCCGATACGATCACCACTTCGCGTGCGCTGGAATTCATGAATCGACTGCCCCTCATTCGACGCGAGTTAGACGCGAGCCCTCGGTGCGCCAGGTTGAAATTCTGTCATACCGCGGGGCGGCGACCTGGTTCCACTGAGAAAACATATACTTGACTATTTTTGTATTACCTCTGGTTCCAGGCTGTTGCGCAGTGCAGAAGGCCTGGTATCCTAGGAGTAGGCGGAAGGCTCCCTCTTTCGTCGGGGAATCATTTTCTTTTATCAGATTGAGATTGCGGGTTGGGATGGAAAAGCCTGTGAAGGGATTCGACCGTCTTTCAGGAGTGTCTTTCGGGGCCTCGACCCTCGGGTGCGCGCTCGCACTTTTTTTACGGATCGCGCCGGCGTTCGCCGATTCCGCTCCGACTCTCCTATACTTCACGGGTCCCAGCTGTCACCGCTGCCCCCCGGCCAGCCGGCAGGTCGAGCTCGCCGCCGAACGTCTGCCTCCCGGCCATGTGATGTTCGTCCGGGATTATTACGGAACCATGATCATGACGGACCACCCGCCGACGGTGGCGGAGTCCGCGAGGATCACGGCGGCAGTGAGAGCCGGTACGGCTCTCCCCAGAGGATTCGAGTACTGCGAAGTTCCGCGCCCCCCCCAATTTCCGTACCTCATCGTGAGACACGAGGGCGTGGTGGAGATGGCCGGCGATGTAGAGCCTGTCAAAAGGCTGCTGAGGAAGACGGTCCCTCCCGGGCGGTCCTTTCGAGCGCATCTGGCGGGAACACCGGTCGTTCCGCCTCGAGCGGCGGTCGCGCGCCGGAGCGGCGGAAGTCGCGCATCGCGGACTCCCACGGGTCCGACTCCACCGACGCTCTCGGAGCTGAATCAGTGCGGGATCTATCAGGATGACGAGCTCCCGACGCGACTGGCCTCGGACGAAGCCGCCTGGCGGGCCTTGCTCCCGGCTACGGATCAACGCCCCCACGAGTGCACGGCCCAGGGCGAAGCCTTCGAGCGGGGATTTCGAGAAGGCCTTTCGGGCCAGCGCTTCGTCATGTCCTTCACGATTCCGCTCTGGGAGGAGAGGTCCGATGTCTCCCTCGAACGTACGGTGGGTACGCAAACCTGTGGAAGCATCATTGCCTCGCTGGAAAGACCGGCCGGCAGCTCGACCGTGTCGGCGCCGGTGGTCGGAGGCGTTCCGGAGATCCCAGGCAGCCCTCCCACGACGTCAGCTCCCGCGACTCCAGTCACCGCGCCCAGCACCCCGCGCCGCGGCGCTTTCTCGCCTCAGAGGCCGGACCGCCAGGCCTGCCAGGCCTACCGAGGATCGCCCACTCAGGCGACCGCGCTCGACTGCTGCATCAAGGGCTTCGTCCGCGCGCTTCCCCACCTGGCCAGCTACCTGACCGATGATCCGGATCGCGACAATTGCAATCTTCCCCCTGCGGGCCGCGAGCACGACCCGGCGTGGACGCAGCCAGACCCGGACTCGCCCCTCTGCACGACGAACTCCTGCCGAAGTGCATTCACCTTCGGGGAGACCCGCGCCCGGCAGGTCTGCGAGGCCGCGTCCGGAAGGACCTGCGCCTTCCCCCTGACCTACGGCGGCGGGGAGATCAGGATCAGGCATCTCGGCTGCTTCCACCTCGGTGTCCTGCTCGCTCATTCGCAGTGCTCGGGACGCTCGGATTTCACCGCCTGGCTCGCGGCCAACTCGTCCTCGGTCAGCGACCGCGTCCTGACCTAGGTCCGCGAGAATCTGGGACTAGGCCCTGCGGCCGGCAGCGACGCCCCCGGGGCAGCGACGGCGGTTGACGGAGCGCACGCCCCGTGAGGCGAAGCAGGGGGCAGCTCGCGGTCGCGATTGGGATCGCCTCCCTGCTCCTGGGCCAGGCCGCGCGAGTGGCCGCCCATACCCATGTCGTCACGCTCACTGAGCCTGTCTCCGTGGATGCGGCCCCGAACGGCGCAACCCTTTCCGGGGACAACTGCCTTGCGGGCACGAACGTCGACACATCTCTGGGACAACCCACGGTCAATGTTTACGACTGCGGCCTGGATCCCGCGACAGCCCACCCCGTGCCGATCGACGGGATCGTTCCGGCGAGCCGGGTGGCAGCGGGATTGCCCCCGCCGCCGCCCCCCCCCGAGACGCGGGAGCTGGTCGCGGACGTCCGCGAAGGTCGGGTCGAGACTGCCGCGAGTGGGGACTCGACTACGAGTGACACGAGCGTAGGCGCCCATGACGCCTGCCGGTTACCCAACGTGGAACTGCCCAGGTTGGCCAGTCCCTCGGCGGCCCTGGGGGCCGCCTTGACTGACACGACTGTCAGCGCCGCACCGTTCACCCCGGGAGGCGGAAGCTTCGGCGGGAGACCCACCTTGGGAGGGATCCCCACCCCTCCCCCGACTGTTCTCGGCGGCCCACTCGGAACAGATCCCCGAGGATCGTCTCTTCTGGTGAGTACCTTGCCGAACGTCTCGACCGTCGCCAGCACGGCCGGCGGCCGGGTTCCCGGGAATCTCGCGTCGATCGTTCGCGTAACCAACACCGCCGCTCAGGCCGAGTTCCTCGACTCGGTCGTGGCATCCGCCCAGGGCGTACGGACGTCGATCCTGGCGGACGACCAGGTTCTGAATACTCCCTACAAGGATCTGCCGCTTCAGGAGCTCGGATCCTATCTGGAGCGGGCAAAGACAGGCCTGGGCCAGGCGGCGAGCGCGTTGCTCGATGCCGAGTCGGGCCTGGACAAGGGCGAGCTGCGTCGGTTCGGCCGGATCTTCCTCGACGCCGAAGCGCGCGCGGGCGCCGGCGCCGCGCTGATTCGCGACGCTTCCGCGAGCCCGGCTTCCCTGGGCGCGCTCGTTCCCTTCGCCGGGCTCTCGGGTCCCCGCGCTCCCACCGCCCTCGCCCGGAGCGCCGCCCTCGCCGAGATCTTCGGGGCTGACCCGGCCCTCCAGTCCGCGGCGACAGCGGACGGGCTCGTCAACCGTCTGATTCAGCTCAACGGTCTGCCGCCCGGGCAACGGGCTGCGCTCTTCCAGAGGCTCAAGCTCGCGGAGCGCGCGAAGCTCAAGCTTCCCTCGGGCCAGATCACCACCGTCGAGATCCTCCACAACGGATACATCTTCGGCGACAGCGCGACCGGAATGGACTGCTCGTCGTTCGTCAGCTCCGCGCTCCCGACGGAAGTTCGAAAGGGGCGCCTCACGACCCTCGACTTCCGGACGATGTGGATGTTCAAGAGATCGGGAAATTTCCCCCACCCGCCCTCCTACCCCAGCGAGCGCCGCAAGATGCTCCAGGGTGTCGCCGACGGATTCGTACCCCTTGACATCTACAACGGCGACAAGCTCGCGATCGGAGACCTGCTCGTGTACCGGCCCAACGTGGGCCCGAGCGGCCACGTCTTCGTGATTCGGGGCTATAATCCACGCTCGCTGATCGCCGACGTGATCGAGGCGTCCCAGAGCGCGGGCACGATTCGGGAGCGGGCGTTTCCGCTCTCGACCTCGCCTACCCAGGCCAAGGTCCGCCTCCTGAGACCGGGCTTGCTCGCCCTGCGCCTCAAGCCTCAGAATAACGAGGTGTGCTCGTTCAGGCCAGGAGGCGCGTCTGCCCAGCCCACGGGAGCCCAGGCTCCCGCGAGAGCCAGACCCACGCACGGCGGCACTTCGGGAGCGAACGACTGATGCGCGCCCTCTCTGGGCTGAGCCGGCAGCTGAGCCGGCAGGCGAGCCGCAGCTTCGCGACGGCGCTGGGGCTCGCCACGATCGTCATGGCCGCCGCTCAGAGCATCGCCGCGCCCAACCTCGAGCATCAGCGCCTCAAGTTTCGCAACGACTTCAAGTCGCCGGTCGAGGTCGTGGAGTACTACTGCGCCCGCGATGCTTCGGGATTCGTCTGGTCGGGCCTCCTCGACCTCGAGCGCCGCAACTTCACTCTGTGGAAGGAAGTCCCTCAGCAGGACTCCTTCTACGTCGCAAAGAAGTACGAGGTCGCCGAGAGCGTCATCGGGACCGACACCGCCCTCGTCGAGGTTCGCTACGAGCTCCTGGCCATCGGGGATGCTCACGGAACCCGCATGCCGGCGCCGACCCAGGAGATGCGCGTGACCTTCGAGGTGAAGCGCGTCAGCGGTATCTGGAAAATCGCCAAGCCGGATCCGGCGCGCATCGCGCCGGTCGTGCTGGATTCCAAATTTCCCAGGTAGATCCCTGGACATCGGCCTCCCAAGCGTGGGAAAAGGGCCCGAATGCGACCCTTTGAAGCCCTTTTCGGAGCGGCCTCCCTCGGCCTCGCGCTCGCCCCGACAGTCCTCGGCTCAGGCTTCGCCCCCTCCGAGCTCCCCGACCTGGTCGAGAAGATTCTTCCGGGCGTGGTCAACATCAGCTCGACGACCGTGATGGCTCAGCTGCCCTATGGCTGGGCGGAATTTTTCCAGTACTGGGGCATCCCGGCTGAGCGCAAGCAGCCTTCGCTCGGCTCCGGATTCGTGATCGACCGCGACGGCTTCGTGCTGACCAATAATCACGTCGTCGCCGAGGCGGACGAGGTCATCGTCACGATGCACGACAAGAAGACCTTTCAGGCGAAGCTCATCGGCAGAGACGACAAGATGGACCTCGCGCTGCTCCAGCTCCGGGGCGAGGACCGCCGCCCGCCCGCCGACCTCCAGCCCGTGCCCCTGGGTGACAGCGACGCCGTCAGGATCGCGGAGCCGGTCTTCGCCGTCGGCAACCCCTTCGGCCTGCAGCACACGGTCACCGCGGGTATCATCAGCGCGAAGCATCGGACGATCGGCCTCGGGCCCTTCGATAATTTTCTTCAGACGGACGCGTCCATCAACCCGGGCAACTCGGGAGGCCCGCTCTTCAACCTCAAGGGCGAAGTCATCGGCATCAATGCCGTGATCTTCTCGCGAACGGGTCAGAGCGGAGGGCTGGGATTCGCGATCCCCGTGAACGAGGCGAAGCTGATCCTGGGCGATCTCAAGCGCTACGGGCGAGTGCCGCGGCCCTGGCTCGGCCTCGTGGGAGACCGCCTCACGCTCCAGCTCGCCCGGTACCATCGCCTCCCGCTTGAACACGGGGTCATCGTTTACGAGGTCGTGCGGGGAACTCCGGCGCACAAGGCCGGCCTGAATCGCGGGGACATCCTCGTCGCGATCGACGGCCAGGCGACAAACGAGCCGCACGAGGTCGAGAGGATCCTGGCCAAGAAGAAGCCCAAGGACAAGGTGAAGCTCAGGTTCCAGAGCGGCCGGAAGACGATCGAGAAGGAAGTCGGGCTCCAGGAGCTTCCGCGTCTCGAGGGCCTGCCCCAGGGGACGCTTTAGCGTCAGCAGGCTTTGGCTGTGGGCTTTCAAGAATGAGGAGGTGCGCATGATCGACAGCCGAAGGGGACATAAGCTGCGCGCGAGGTCAGGAACCCGGTCGAGCGAGCTGCCTCACGACTACGTCAAGATGGTGGAGGAAATCTTCGCCACGCATTTTGACGAGTCTCTTCAAACGCTGAAAAAACTTGGACGAGACGCTTCCTTCCGATGCGACGGCGGCGTGTTCCCGAATGAGATCCTGCTCGGCGTCTCCCTCGTCGTGAAAGATCAGCTCGCCGCCACCACGCTGTGCGCGAGCACGGATTTCGACCCCAAGGCGAGCTCGCCCACCGCGCAGGACCTGCTCGCCGCCTGCGTGGACGCCGCCGCTTCGGTCTTCGCGCAGATCCTGGACCCCGGAAAACCGGAGCAGCTGGAGCTTGTCGCGGGGGAATCGCTGTCAGCGCTCGAAAACGTCCCGTTCCAGTGGGCGGGCGTCGAGGTCAACCGCCGTACGATCTATCTCAAGATCGACAAGTCCAATCCGGACCTAGACCGGCAGGCCGACGACTGGCTCACGAAAAACGATCCGAACGCGGCGGCCACCGAGGCGCGCGAACAGGCGGAGACCGAGAGGCTCTTCGTGACCGGGGTACCCAAGAAGAAGCCCGAGATCCACTAGCAGGTTACAGGGTGAGCAGCTTGGGAGCCGGGACTGTCCTTCCTCGCTCGCGGATCTCAGCCTGACGCCTCAACCCCAACCCACTCCCTCGACCTAAAACCCGCCTTCGTCTCCGTCTTCGAAGTCCCGGCGAATGCCCTCGATCAGGTTTTCGACGGACTCGGTCTCGCCGTCGAAATCGTCAGGGCCCTCATCGAGGTCGAGGTCGTGGATGACCTTCGCGAAATCCTTGTCGCTCGCCAGATCCTGCTTGATCGCCTCGATGTACTTGTCGGGATACTTCGCGACGAGCTCCTCGATGTACTGATTGAGCTTCTTCTCCTTGAGGATGAGCTCCTTGCGTTTGATCTTTTTCCAATTCTTGATGTAGTGCAGCCGGCAGTAGCCGCCCGAGGTCGACAGGCCCTCGCAAGCCACCTCGCGACAGACCGCTTCGTCGGACGAGATTTTCTCACGACCGCCGGCCTGAGCGGATCTCGGCGGTTTGCCGCCCTTGGCGACGATGAGGGCGGCAGCGGCGGAAGCAGCTGCGCTATTCAGGGCCAAGCCCTTCGAATTGCCGCCCGTGCCCTTCTTCGGTACGCGAGCCTCGCGGCTCGACATTCGCGCATGAGGCGCGATCCTCTGGCCAAAAGTGGCCTTTCCGGGCGTGACCTTTGGCTGGGTGGGCAACCCTTTGGCGCTCTTTGCAGGCAAGGCGGGCAAGACTGCCTTCACCGACTGCACCAGCTTCTGAACGAAGTGAGAACCCTTGCCGGCCCTACCTGCACTCTTTGCGGTCCCAGGAGCTACGACCTTGTGCACTGTACTCGAAGGGCCACGCCCGGTGCCGCCATTTCCCC
>CAYJTX010000076.1:0-11166 GCA_964372615.1 uncultured Bacteriovoracaceae bacterium
GCTTAATGGGCCTTGCGGAGTGCGGGGGGTGAACAGGGCGGGAGCTGATTCCCCTGACTCACCCGGCTTCTCCCAGTACGTGAAGTCATGATGCCGCTCCCTCTCCCTAAATCCTCGCGCCTGGAGCTCCCGCGAGATCTCGCCGGGAAAGTTGCCGAAGACCTTCCTGACCCCTTCCCGCTTCAGTGTTTCGATCACGAGCTCGACCTGGCGGAGCAGCAGGACGGAATCCCACTGCGTGAACGGGAAGACATTCTGAACTCCCGCAAGCTCGGAGATCATGTATCCGGACGTATAGATCACCGCGACTCGCTCGCCGGGCGAAGCACGCTGGCTCACGAACGCCGCCGCCTCCGCCGAGGTCGGCGAGTGGTAGGGCGGGGCGGCCAGCGAAAGTCTTCGGATCTGGGCGGGGATGCTGTGGAGCTTCGGAAACCAGCTCAGGCACATGCAGAATCCGACCAAGAGGAACGCGGCCGGAATGATCCGTAGGCTGCGATCCGCCGGACTTTGATCAGCTCGAGGTCGGTCTTCGAGAAGCCGATGGAAGAGAAGCAGCAGGCAGAAGGCCCAGAGGCCGAAGTAGGAGATGAGGACCTCCCAGTTCGAACGACCCTGGTAATAGGCCAGGCTGAGCAGCCCGAAAAGGCCCGCGAACGCCAGAACTCCCTGGGTGACCTCGTCGCGGTGAGAGCGGTCGAAGATCAAGGGTGAAAGAGAACCGAGAAACGTGGCGTAGACGAGCCAATGCCAGCCCCATCGCGGCAGGGGAATGTTGTAGTAGCCGATGAGGCCGTAGGACTTCAAGATGAGCCAGGTCTGCCCCAGGGCGGGCGGCAAGCCCGACCGAAGGAAGCCGATGGCGAGCAGCGTGACGAGCGTCGCGGCGGTCGCGACCCCGAAGATCAGCGTGGTCCGTGCGAGCTCCGATCGGCTCGCGCGCGCGGACCGGAGAAAGAGGGGGAACGCGGCCGCCAACAGCGTCGGTACGCCGAATTCCAGGTTGTTCGCCGCGGCGAGGGCACCTGCCACGAATACCGCCGCCATCCTGCGCCGGCGAGGGGACTGGAGGTGCCACGCGAGGCAGAGGCAGGTGATCCACGCGGGCAGGAAGCGGACTGGATTGGAGGCGAAGTAGGTGAATGCGCTGTGGCGCTGCTGCATCCAATCCTGCAGCGGATAGAAGGCGAAGCCGAGAAACGGGAGGAAGAGGCAGAGTGCGAGCCAGGGGCTCCCCGCGCACGCGCGCAGAATGAGGAAGACGGCCGCCAGGCCGCCGAGGTTCAGCAGGGCCATCAGGGCGGTGTAGCTCAGCATCGAAAGACCAAATATCTTGAAGAACGGGATACCGATGAAGCCGAGCAGGTTCGCGTAGAGCGGGAAGTAGTCGAAGCGCGGAGTCCGTCCGTTCAGGACGGCCGCGAACTCGCCCAGCGTGAAGGGAAGGTGGTACCGGATGCCGGCCGCGGTCTGCGCCAGGTACTCCTCGCGAACGAGACCCGGCGAGAGCTCCCAGGCGGCGAAGACGAGTGCGAGAAGCCAGGGAATCCACGAGACTCGCGAGGCGCTCGCCGCGGGTGATCTCGCCCAGGCGTAAAGGCGGCGATCGGGCCGGAGCCAGGCCAGGAAGGCCGCCAGCAGAAGGATTCGCGCCCAGGCCCAGCCTCCGATGTAGATGAACACCTGGCTATTCTGCAGATAGAGCTGAGTCGCGAAGAAGAGCGCGGTCAGAAGCTGAACGCCCCAGGCCGCTCGAACCCATCTCGAGGTGATCGGGATCCCGCCCCAGTGGCCCAGTGCGAGGAAGAGCGCGATCGGCACCGCGACCGCGAAGAGAAACTGAAGCTGCTCCCCCGGCTCCGGCAGGCAGTCTCCCGTCGCGCGCGCGACCACGGCCGCCACGAGGTCGCCCGGTGCCGTGGGACTGACCAGGGACGGTGCTAGGGCCAGCAGCGGAAGGAGGACTGCCACGCAGCCCGGAACGACCGCGGCCCAGAAAAAAACCGGTCCTCGGCTCACGCGCCTCCGAGCGCCACGCGAGCGGCGCCGATGACGCCCGCCTCGTTGCGAAGGGAGGAGCGGGCGAGCCGCGGGAGCAGGTCGATTCCCGCGCGCCGTCGTCGCATGAGCTCACGCAGATCCCGGCGGGCTCGGGGCAGGAAGAAACGCGCGGTCTCGGCGAAGCCTCCGGTCAGCACGACGACCTCGGGCGCGTACGCGACGGCGTAGTTGTGAATCGCGATCGCGAGCCAGCGGCCGTACTCGTCGAAGGCCGATAGGGCCGCGCGACCGCCCCCCTTCGCGAGGGAGGAGATTTCGCGTGCATCCAGGCCGCGGAGTCGCGGATGCCGGAGACCCGCGCGCCGCGTGAATCCGGTTCCGGAGAGGAACGCCTCCGCGCAGCCCAGGTTTCCGCAGCCGCAGGGGGCCGTCAGGTCCCCTGCGTGCAGAATGAGGTGGCCGCCCTCGGGATGCAGCCCTCGCCCCGCGCGGACGAGTCGGCCGTTCGCGATGACGCCCGTACCGAGCCCCGTACCGAGCGTCAGGATCATGGCGTTCTCGCAGCCCCGGGCGGCGCCGACCCAATGCTCTGCCAGAATCGCCGCTGCCGCGTCGTTCTCGACGGCGACCGGAAGTCGGAGTCCGCGAGAGAGTCTCTTCGCCAGCGGCACCTCGGACCAGTTCCCTCCGCAGACGAGCGCGAGGTTGGTCGGGTCGAGCAGGACCCCGCGCTCCGGGTGAAGCGGGCCGGCCGAGGCCACCCCGACCTGCCTGACTCGTGGATACCGCGCCAGAAACGCGTGGCCCGCAGCCGTCATCTGGGCGATCACGGCGCCAGGCCCCCGGCCCCGCACGACCGGCTCGCGCACGAGGTCGAGCACCCTGCCGGCCGAGGAGACGACGCCCACCGCCAATTTAGTGCCGCCCAGATCGTAGGCCAGGACGGGGAGCGCAGCTTTTGGCGTAAGCAGGCTTCGCCTGCGGGCTTTAGATGACATGGCTGATCCTGTACCATAGGCGAATGGACAGCCGACAGGGAAGTTCGCGAATAGCCTCGCGAAAGGGCGCGCGACCGGCGTCGAGCCGCGAGGCTCGACTGCCGAGGAGCCTCGCGGCGGAGGCCGCCACGATCGTCTTGTTCGCAGGCGCGGTCTTCGTGCTGGTGGCGCTCCTGACTTATCATTCGGCGGATCCGTCCTGGCTCACCAACGCGAGGGGAGCGGCGCGAAACGCCTGCGGCAGGATCGGGGCGCAGGTGGCGGCGATTCTCCTTCAGGGTTTCGGTATGGGGGCGTTCGTCGTCCCGCTCGCCCTCGGCCTGATCGCGGCGGCCGTGAACCGTCGAGAGGGGTCGGCGCGCACGCTCGGGACCTTCGGCGGAATGGGTGTTGCGGTGATCGCGCTCTCGGTCTTCCTGAGTCTCCAGTGGAAGTACTGGCCCTACGCCGGAAACCTCCTGCTGACGGGCGGGGCGTTCGGCGCCTGGTCTGGCGATTTTCTCACGGGGCACTTCAACGCAACGGGAGCCTCGATCGTGGCGCTTGGGGCCTTCTGCCTCGCGGTGGGTCTCTCGACTCCGGTCAGCGTCTCCCGGTTCGGAGCGGCGGTGCTTCGCTGGCTCCTCGCGCGGCTGATTCAGCTTGCGAAAGTTCTGGCGGGTGCGTTCGCTTATCTCGTGGGCCTCGCGGTCATGCGCCTGGCCGAGGCGATCGGCCAGGGCCTGAGGTCAGCATTCGAGCGGGCTCGAGTTGAAACGAGCAGGCCGGCGGAGGCGACGCCGGAGCTGCCTCCCCTGACGCCCGAGATCGGAACGCAGGGCCTGCACCTTCCCTGGGAGGCGCCGAACGCCCTTCCTGAGCTCGAGGCGAAGGGCGGCCAGGCGCCACCCGAGGACACAAGGGCCCCGGACATTCTTCCGCCCGAGTCGCCCGCGGCGTCGGGAGCGGTAGCGGCTGGAAAGCCCCTGGACGCGGCGATGCGCGCCGCCTCGAAGCTCGCCCGGGCCGCGCGTGGGGTGAAGCGCGGGCAGTGGAAGCTTCCGACGATCGAGTTCCTGAGAAGCGCGCCGAAAGTCGAGAGCTCGATCGACCGCGAGCGCCTCCTCGAGAACTCGCGCATCCTGCAGCAGAAGTTCGCCGACTTCTACATCGAGGGCGACGTCACGGCGGTGCGGCCCGGCCCCGTGATCACGCTGTACGAGTTCAAGCCGGGTCCGGGCGTCAAGGTCTCCCGGATCGCGTCCCTGGCCGACGACCTCTCGATGGCCCTGAGCGCCCAGAGCGTGCGCATCCTGGCGCCCCTGCCGGGAAAGAGCGTCGTCGGGATCGAGATTCCGAGCGAGAAGCGGGAGACGGTCTTCCTCCGGGAGTTCCTGCAGCATGCCGATTTTCACGGCCCCCGGCATTCGATTCCGGTCGTCATGGGCAAGGACATCGGGGGGCAGCCGGTGCTTTCAGATCTCGCCCGCATGCCCCATCTCATGTGCGCCGGCCAGACGGGCGCGGGCAAGTCGGTCTTCATGAATGGGCTGATCTGCTCGCTGTTCTACCGCTTTACGCCCGACGAGCTCCGCATGATCCTTGTCGACCCGAAGTTCATCGAGTTCCGCGCCTATCAGGACATTCCGCACCTCCTGCTGCCGGTCGTGGATGACGCTCGCCAGGCGAGCACGGCCTTAAAGTGGGCGGTTCGGGAGATGGATCGGCGCTACCGGCTGCTCGCGCTCATGGGCGCCCGCAACCTCGCTGGCTTCAACCAGAAGGTCGAGGAGATGGGCCCGGACGTCGTGCGAGACCTGCTCGTCTCGGAGGGCGCCTCGCCGGAGGGGCCGTCACTCGCGGGCTCGGACTGGATCGAGGCGTTCGAGCCCGACGAGACGGGAGCGCCGAGGATCGGCAAGCTCCCGAACATCGTCGTCATCATCGACGAGCTGGCGGATCTGATGATGATCGCGCGAAAGGAGGTCGAGATTTCCATCGCGCGCATCGCCCAGAAGGCCCGCGCGGCGGGAATCCATCTCGTGATCGCCACGCAGCGGCCCTCGACCGACGTCGTCACCGGGCTGATCAAGGCGAACCTGCCCTCGCGGGTTTCGTTCCAGCTCGCGAGCTACGTCGATTCGAAAACGATTCTCGACCGCGCGGGGGCCGAGCGGCTGCTGGGCCAGGGCGACATGCTCTTCATCCCTCCCGGCAGCTCGCAGCTGCTCCGGCTACACGGGGCTCTGGTCGATGACGACGAGATCGGGAAGATCACCTCGTTTCTGCGGGCCCAGGGAAAGCCGATCTACCGCGACGAGATTCTCGTCGACGAGGACGAGGACGAGGATTCGGCGGACGGCGAGGCAGGGGACGATGCCCTGTTTCAGGAAGCCATGGAGCTCGTCAAACGCTCGGGGCACGCTTCGGCGAGCTTCCTTCAGCGCCACTTGAAGGTCGGCTACAACCGGGCGGCGCGCATGATCGAGACGATGGAGGAGCGGGGGCTCGTGGGCCCGGCCGACGGCGCGCGGCCTCGAGAGGTGCTCCTCCGTTGAGCCGGACCGTGGCGCTAGTCGCACTCGCGGCGCGGGCGGTCGCTGGCGACGCGTCGCCGGCGCCGACTCCGCTGGTCACGCCCTCGATCGCCCCGGCGCCCGTGACCCAGGCGAGTCCCACGATCCGTCGTACCCAACACCCCCGAACCGCGAGGACCCGTGAAAAGGAAGCCGAAGGCTCACAAGCCCCCAACCGCTTCGAAGCGGACTCCGTCATCAAGAGCCGCTACCAGCTCGACGGCGAGCCCCTCGAGGTGGATCCGGACTGACCGGCCGTTCGCCCTCCCGGCGCACGTGAAGGACGCCCTCCAGCGGCTCGACGACGCCGGGCACATCGCCTACGTCGTGGGCGGCAGCGTGCGCGACTTTCTTCTGGGTCGCGACGTCAAGGACCACGACATCGCGACCAGCGCCCCGCCCGAGGAGCTGGTCCGGCTCTTCCCGAACGCGATCACGGTCGGCAAGGCGTTCGGCGTCCTGAAGGTTCCCTTCGCCCCCGGCCAGCTGATTGAGATCGCCACCTTTCGACAGGACCTCGAGTACCAGGATCACCGCCATCCCACCGGCATCCTGTTCGCCGGACCCGCCGAGGACGCGCGCCGACGCGACTTCACGGTGAACGGGCTCTTCTTCGACCCGAAGACTTCGCGCATCCTCGATTCGGTGGGGGGGCTCGAGGATCTTCGGTCCCGGACGATCCGAGCGATCGGCAATCCATCGGAGCGGTTCCGCGAGGACGCGCTTCGACTCCTGCGGGCGGTGCGCTTCGCGAGCCGGCTCTCCTTCGAGATCGAGGCGGAAACGGCGGAGGCGATCCGCGCGCGCGCCCGACTCGTCACCCGGATGAGCGCCGAGCGCGTTCGCGACGAGCTCACGCTCACGTGGACGGGGCCTCGGCCCGCGGATGCCCTCCAGCGGCTATCCCGGTTCGGGCTTCTTCAATGCGTCCTGCCGGAGGTAGCGGGCTTCGCCCCGCCGATGGCCGATCGCCGCTGGGAGCACACGCTCAAGGTGCTCGAGATGCTCGCGCGCCGGGGGGAGAACGCGTCCCTCACGGTCGCCTGGGCCGCTGTCCTCGTCGAGGTCGCGAAGGCGGCCCGGAAGGTCTGCGAGCGGCTACGACTCTCGAGGGCGGAGTGCGAGGAGGTGGACCGGCTTCTCGAGGAGCACCCCAAGGTCCGCGAGGCGTTTCAGATGAGAGAGGCCACTCTCGAGCGGTTCGTGAGGCAGCCGGGCTTCGATGCGGTGCTCGCGCTCCACCGCGCGGACGCCGCCGCGACCGACGGCGATCTCGCGGCGTACGAGTTCTGCGAGTCGCGCCTCGTCTCCGCGAGGGATTCCGGAGCGGCGCCGCGGCTGCTGACCGGAGAGGATCTCATCCAGCTCGGGTTTCGCCCGGGCCCGCGCTTTTCGCGCATCCTGCGCGAGGTCGAGGATCTCGCTCTCGAGCGAAAGCTCAAGACGAAGGAAGAGGCGCTCGAGCACGTGATTCGGAAGTTCGAGCCTTAGCGCGGCCGGGTCCAGGTCGTTCGGAGCGAAATCCCAGCGAGCTTTCCCGTCGCCTCATCGTCGTCCCAGGAGCCTCCGCAGTCGTTCCGAGTCGGGTTCGGCGATGAGCGTCTTGTTACCCGTGTAGCTCGCCTCGGTGGAGTCGCGAATTCTCTTCACGTACTTCTTGTGGGTGTAGTCGACCTCGGTCTTGCCCCAGTCCGCCCCATCGCTGAAGTGGATCGCGAGGGCGGCCGCGTCCAGCAGCGTCTCGAGCGAGGCGGTTTTCCCGGTGGTGAGCGGAATCAGAACGTGGGCGCCTGGCTTTCCCCGCACGTGCATCCAGAGATCGTTCCCGCGCGCCCGCTTGAACGTCAGCTCGAGGTTCTCCCTGGAGTTACGACCCACGAGGATGAGGAGTCCCTCCTTCGATTCGAACTGCCGGCCCTTCCACGCACCGCGGGCCTCCCGGCCCGACGCACCGCTGGCCCCCGGGACAGACGTCGCTCGGGCCGGCGCCATGCCTGCGCTTTCCTCGTAGGCCCCGAGCGCTTCCCAGTCCACTCCAGCAGGCCTGAGTGCTTGGGCCTCCTCGAGCCGTGAGGCCTCGACCCGGGCGGCCGCCTTTCGCCCTTCCGCCTCCTCGCGCTTGCGGGCGTTTCGCTTCGCGCGCCGGTAGAAGTCGGCGACCTGCTCCGACGCTTTCAGGCGGGCGTCGCACGGAACCTCGACGTAACTCGACGAGACGAAGTCGTAGACCGCGCGCTTGCCGCCGACGATGGGCGGAGGCTCGGCCAGCGCCGACTTGAGCAGGTCGCCATACCTCGCCCAGTCGGGCTCGTGACTTACCTCACGAAGGGTCGCCTCGGCCTGCCGGAGGCTTTCGCGCGCGGTTTTCAGATTTTCTCTGTGCACTCGCTCGGCCCGCTCCCGGCGCTCGACGAAGTGGGCCTCCAGGATCGACCGCTCGCGCTCGTGGTGGGCGGACCAGGGATCTGCGATCAGCTCTCCTCTGACCGGTGGGTCGGCGGGAGCACCGGCTCCATCGGGGGGCAGGAAGCGCGGGCGAGCCCCGGCTCCGTCGTCCTCGAGCGAGCGGGAGCGGGCCAGGATGGGCCAGCCGGCCTCCGCGGATCCGGCGCCCTCGAGCAGAAACGCCTCGGGCGCCGCTGGAATCAGAAGGAGGGCCAGGCCGATGCGCCCGTCCCGCGGGCCCGAGAACCAGATGAGCAGTGCCCGCTCCCGGGGCAGGGCTTCCAGCGCCAGCAGAGTCCGGCTCCGGAGGTGCTTTGCTAGGGCCAGGTCAAAGGGCGAGTGAGTCGCCTGAACAGAGGCACGCGGCCCTTTGTCGGGGCAGAGAACGACCGCCGGATGGCGGGGGCGCAGGTCGACGAAAAGAGCCCTCTCGACTTTTCCTCGAGTCAGGCGAATGGCCCATTCGCCCTTGAGGAATCCGTTGGGGTGTCTGCCTCTCTCGGGAACGATGATTCTATCCACGGACATCCCGGCGAGCTCCGGAAGGGTGACGGCCACCCAAGCCTCGAGCTCTTTCCAGTTCAGGGGTTTCCAGGCCATGGCGTTCCCGAGGATACCATGGCAGACGGTGGGGCATGGATGAACGTAAGTCGCGACCGGCCATCTGGAGCCTGGCTGCCGGCATGGACCGGCGCTTTCGGGGGGGCCACCCCTGGGTCTACTCAAACGAGCTGCAGGGGAGTCCGGCGGGCCTCGAGCCGGGCGCTCCCGTCGAGCTTCGGGATGCCTCCGGGCGGTTCCTCGCGCGCGGATATGGAAACCCGAGCTCGCTGATCGCATTCCGGAGCCTTTCCCGGGACCCGGCCGAGAACGACCCGTGGGGAGTCGATGCCCTGATCCTGAGACTCGAGCGGGCGAGAGACCTTCGCATACGGCTCGGCCTCTCCGATACGAGCCATCGCTGGATCTTCGGCGAGGCGGACGGACTTCCGGGCCTGGTGGTGGATCGGTACCGCCTGGGCAGCGGCAGTGCCCAGGTCCTGGCGATCCAGGCCCATAGCGCGGGAGCGGACCGGATGCTGCCCGTTCTGCTCGAGGCGCTCGAGCGGGTTTGCGGCGCCGAATGGCGGCGTTCGGCGGTCATCGTGAGGAACGACGTCGGCGTTCGCAAGCTCGAGGGTCTCGCGGAGGAGCCTCAGCGCGTGATCCAGGAGGCGCCGGGCGTGGTGCTCGGCGACGCGAGGATTCGCGTCGCGGGCGAAGGGGCTGAGTTCCGGGTCGATCTGCTCGAGGGTCAGAAAACGGGCTTCTTCCTCGATCAGACGGCCAATGTCGCGCTGGCCGCGAATCGGTTCATCTCCGGGCTCCGGTCGACGGGCCCCAAGGTGCGGGTGCTGGATCTCTTCAGCTACGTGGGGCAGTGGGGCGCGGGCCTCGCGCGCGCGTGCCGCGTGAAGGGCGCTCCCGTCGAGGTCACCGCTGTCGACTCTTCCGCGGCCGCCCTGGAGCTGGCGCAGGCGAACATCCAGGCTTCGGGCGCGAGCTGCGAGACGCTCCGGGGTGACGCGCTCAAGTGCCTGGGGGATCTGCCGGCGAAGTCCTTCGATGTAGTCGTCTGCGACCCGCCGGCGCTGATCAAGGGACGCAAGCACGCGGGCCCCGGGGCGCATGCCTACCTTCAGCTCAATACCGAGGTCATGCGCCTCGTAAAGCCGGGCGGGGCCGTCGTCTCCTGCTCCTGCTCCTCGCTCCTCGAGGAGGACGAGCTTTGCCGCATTCTCGGGAAGGCCGCGGCTCGCAACGGCGTGGGCACCCGCTGGGTCGCGCGCGGCGGGCAGGCGCCCGATCACCCCGTGCTCGCCGAGTTCCCGGAGGGCCGCTACCTCAAGGCCTGGTTTGGCTTCGCGGACCCTTGGCCGGCAGGAGTTTGGAAGTTGACCAGGCCGGGCGAGGCCGGACCGAGAAATTCCTGAATGAGCGCCAGGCTCCGTTTCTTCGCGACCACGGCCCGGGGTCTGGAGGCCCAGGTCGAAGCCGAGCTGCGCGAGCTGGGCGCCGCCGCCGTCGAGCGCTCCCGCGGCGGGGTGAGCTTCGCGGGTACGCTCGAGACGGGCTACCGGGCCTGCCTCTGGCTGCGCACGGCGAACCGGGTGCTGCTCCCGCTGGTGGAGGTCGAGGCGCCCGACGCGGCGAAACTCTACGGGCGCGTGAAGTCCGTGCGCTGGAGCGATCACGTACCGGCGTCCGGCACGCTCGCGGTGGATTTCACCTCCACCGACTCGGCGATCACGCACACGCATTTCGGAGCGCTTAAGGTGAAGGACGCGATCGTCGACCAGCTCCGCAGCGTGAAGGGGAGCCGCCCCTCGATCGACACGCGCCGGCCCGACGTACGGGTGAATGTGTATCTGATGAAAGACCGGGCGACGCTCAGCATCGATCTCTCAGGCTTGAGTCTGCACGAGCGGGGTTATCGCGAGCTCGGGGTGCAGGCGCCGCTCAAGGAAACCCTGGCCGCAGCGATTCTGGAGGAGGCGGGCTGGGCGCGCAAGGCCGCCGAGGGCGGAGCGTTTCTCGACCCGATGTGCGGCTCGGGCACGATCGCGATCGAGGCGGCGATGCGGGCGGCGCGCCGTGCGCCCGGGCTGAAGCGCGAGTACTTCGGCTTTCTCGGCTGGCTCGGACATGACGCGGCCGTTTGGAAAGCGGTCAAAGAGGAGGCCCGCGATACCGAGATCCGAGACGCAAAGAGGATCGCGCCGGTCTTCGGCCGGGACGTGGATGCCGTTTCAGTGAGGGCGGCGCGAGTGAACGCCGAGCGGGCGGGCGTCGGGCGCTTCATTCGCTTCGAGCGGGGCGAGCTTAGCGACACGCAGGCTCCAGCCCCGAGCGGCGTCGTCGTGCTCAATCCGCCCTATGGCGAACGCATGGGCGAAGTCGAGGAGCTCGTGCCGCTCTACGGCCAGATCGGAGACATTTTCAAGCAGCGCTTCAAAGGTTGGACGGGCGCGATTCTCACCGGCAGCGCCGAGCTCGCCAAGCGGGTGGGGCTCAAGGCCGCGCGGCGGGTGCCGCTCTGGAACGGACCGATCGAGTGTCGGTTGCTCGTGTACGACCTCTATTAGCTTGAAAGTGGAGCTGAGAGAGTTCCTGGCCCCCGTCGCGCT
>CAYJTX010000077.1:0-11080 GCA_964372615.1 uncultured Bacteriovoracaceae bacterium
GCCTGGCGAGCGGGTTCGCCTTATTGACAGTTCTCACGCGCAACCCCGTTTCGAGCGCCTTCAGTTGGGTCATGGTTTTTTTCTGTTTCGCTGGAATTTACACCCTCTTGGACGCGCACCTGATCGCAGGTCTCCAGATCCTGGTCTACGCGGGCGCCGTGATGGTGCTGTTCGTGTTTGTCATCATGCTTCTGAATGCCGATGTGCCGTCCCTTGACCTCGGGAAGACGGGATGGCTTGTGGGACTACTGGCCGGAACAGGCACCGCCTGCCTCCTCGGACTCTTCTCCTACGCCTTCCGTCGGTCAATTCCCCATGTCGGGACCGGAGTATTTACCCCGGAGAAGGTACGAGAGCTGGGCGGAAACACTCAGGTCATCTCAGAGCTGATGTTCTCCGATTACATCCTCCCGTTTGAACTGACTTCGGTACTCCTACTCGGCGCGATCGTCGGCGCCGTGGCGATCGCGAAGAGGAAGTTCGACGATCCGTCGGTAAAGGGCCCGGGAGGCAGGGATATGAGGATTGCCGGAGCGACGGGAGTCAAGGGACGATGATTTCCGGGGTAGAGAGCTGGGTCGTGCTGTCTTTCTGTGCGTCGGTGTTCTTCATCGGGCTGGCGGGCGTCATGATCCGTCGCAACATCCTGATCATCCTCATGTGTGTGGAGCTGATGCTGAATGCAGTGAATCTCACCTTTGTCACGTTTTCCAAGCAGCTCGGGGACATGGGTGTGCAGATGGCGGTGTTTTTCATCATCACGGTCGCTGCGGCCGAGTCCGCGGTCGGTCTAGGGCTGGTGATCGCGATGTTCAGGACCCTTCGCACTGTGGATACGGACCAGATCCGCGTCCTGAGAGAGTGAGCTTCAATGATTTCGTGGATCGTACTGTTTCCCCTGATCGGGTTCGGAGTAAACGGATTCTGGTACACGCTCTTTCAGGCCCCGCGAGGAATGAAAAAGGCAGGCGCGACCGCGACCGGCATCATCGGCAGCGCGGCGATCCTGTCCTCCTTTGTCGTATCCCTCGGGCTCTTTCTCAGGCTCAAAGGAATGCCGGAGGCGGACCGACTCATAGAAGAGACGCTATTCACTTGGATGCGGATCGGGATATTCCAGATCGATCTAGCTCTGCGCCTAGACCCGCTCTCTTCGCTTTTTACGCTCGTCATTACGGGCGTGGGCGCGCTCATTCACCTTTACTCGATCGGTTATATGTCGCACGACGCGACGCCGGGGAAGTTCTTCGCATTCCTGAATCTCTTCTGCTTCGCGATGTTGATGCTGGTACTGGGTTCCTCTCTGCCCGTTCTCTTCCTGGGTTGGGAGGGGGTCGGGCTCTGCAGTTACCTTCTCATCGGGTACTGGTATACCGACATGGCGAAGGCGGTCGCCGGAAAGAAGGCGTTCATCGTTAACAGAGTGGGCGACCTGGGGTTCCTCCTGGGGATGTTCCTCGCCTATTCGGCGTTTGGGACGCTGGATTTCAACGGAATGAAACAGGCGATCCATCTCGGCGGGAGTCCGGTGGATCTGTCGGTTGCCACTGCGATCTGCCTGCTCCTGTTCGTCGGTTGCATAGGCAAGAGCGCGCAGTTACCCCTCTACGTGTGGCTGCCTGATGCGATGGCCGGTCCCACGCCCGTCTCCGCGCTCATCCACGCGGCGACAATGGTCACTTCCGGGATCTACCTTGTATCCAGGATGAATTTCCTCTACGACCTTTCGCCCGTAGCGCTCGAGGTCGTCGCGGTAGTGGGCGCTGTTACCGCATTCTTTGCTGCGACAGTCGCTTTCGCGCAGCGGGATATCAAGAAGGTTCTAGCGTACTCGACCATTTCGCAGCTGGGTTACATGTTCCTGGGCTGCGGAGTGGGCGCGTATGGAGCCGGCGTGTTTCACGTAGTGACCCATGCCTTTTTCAAGGCGCTGCTCTTCCTGGGTGCCGGCAGCGTCATCCATGGGATGCACGAGGAGCAGGACATCTTCAAAATGGGTGGGCTGCGTACTCGCATGCCAAAGACGTTTGCTACCTTCGCTGTCGGGTGGATCGCGATCTGCGGAATTCCACCCTTCTCCGGGTTTTTCTCTAAGGATGAAATTCTCTGGATGACCTACAGTTCCCCGCACGGATCGAGGCTCCTATGGTTCCTGGGGCTAGTTACGGCGGCAATGACCGCATTCTATATGACTCGTCTCTTCGCGCTGACCTTTTTGGGCAAAGAGCGCTTCGGGGGTCCGGGCACGGTGCCAATTTCAGGCAAGGTCTTCCCTCACCCAAAGGCGCATGGCCCCGTGGCGCCCTCAGGGCAGTCGAGCCACAGTCAGGACGGAGTCCACGAGTCGCCAGCGGTGATGTGGATCCCGTTGGCGGTGCTAGCGGGGCTGAGTGCTGTCGGTGGATTCATCGGAATCCCCCATTTCAGCTGGATCGAGCATTGGCTCTCTCCGGTCCTTCCCCCGCATGTAGTCGCGAGTGGATCGCCGGGGGCCGAGCCGGTCCTTGAGTGGGTCCTCATGGCTGTCAGCGTGGGTGCCGCCGCACTCGGAATGCATCAGGGACTCGGGATGTATCGGGACCTCGAGAGGGCTGAAGAGCTTCGAAAGAGATTTGCGGGGCTCCATCGGCTGGTTGAGAACAAGTGGTACGTTGACGAGCTCTATGAAGCCGTGGTCGCAAAACCGATCTATTTCCTATCGGTAGGTCTTTGGAAGGGGCTCGATGTCGCTGTTATCGACCGTCTGATCGTCGGTCTTGGAAGAGCATCGCTTTGGACGGGGCAGACCGTTCGCGTCCTCCAAACAGGATCGCTGCAGGTTTATGCGCTGATGATTCTCGCGGGAATACTGGCGGTGGTGGGGTGTGTGCTCTATGGAATGGCTTGATTCTCGCTTATTGACGACGCTCGTGTTCTTTCCCTTGGCGTGGGCCACCGTAGGGCTCGTCGTTCCGACGGGAGGAGAAACCGGACGCAATGTCCTGAAGGCGTGGGCCCTCGGGGGGGCCCTGCTGACGTTCCTCCTGTCGATCGCGGTTTATCAGAGATACCAGCCCATGGGGCTCGAGTTCCAGCTTGCCGAGAGCGCAGAATGGTTACCGTCAGCGGGGATTTCCTACTCCGTCGGCGTAGACGGAATCAGCCTCTGGCTGATCGTGTTGACTACGTTTCTCACGCCGCTCGTAGTTCTGGCCTCATTCACCGCGATCGACCAGCGGCACCGCGAGTATTATTTCCTGATTCTAGCGCTTGAGACCGGGATGATCGGTGCTTTCGTGGCGGTGGACATATTTCTGTTCTACGTTTTTTGGGAAGCGATGCTCCTGCCCATGTATTTGCTTATCGGAATCTGGGGAGGCAAGGAGCGCGTGTACGCGGCCATGAAGTTCTTCATGTTCACGGTCGTGGGATCCTTGCTCATGCTGGTCGCGATATTTTATCTCGCTTACCAACACAAGATCCAGTTTGGCACGTATTCGATGGGGCTCGCGGATCTATATCGGGTGCGCATATCGGCCGAGGGGGGGATGTTCTCAGCGCAGGCCTGGCTTTTTCTCGCCTTTTCTCTCGCCTTCGCGATCAAAGTTCCGCTTTTTCCGTTGCATACGTGGCTGCCAGACGCTCACGTCCAGGCCCCCACCGCCGGAAGCGTAATCCTGGCCGGAGTGCTGCTGAAGATGGGCGGCTATGGGTTCATGCGCTTCGCGTGCCCATTGTTTCCGGATGCTGTAAAGGAGTGGCAGGTGTTTTTCCTGGCCCTGGGCTCGGTGGCGATCCTCTATGGAGCCTGGGTCTCACTCGTTCAGCCGGACATCAAGAAGCTGGTGGCCTACTCATCCGTGAGTCACATGGGATACGTGATCATCGGGCTGTTTTCGCTCAATTCAATGGGAGCGACAGGGTCACTTTTCCAGATGCTGAATCACGGAATTTCGACGGGAGGTCTGTTCCTACTGGTGGGCATGATCTATGAGCGGAGGCACACACGCGAGATTGAGCAGTTCGGGGGCCTCACTCAAGTGATGCCGTGGTTCTCTGTAGCGTTCATGATCGTCATGTTGTCGTCCATTGCGCTTCCCGGAACGAATGGATTCGTGGGGGAGTTCCTGATTTTACTGGGCGCATGGAATGCGAACCAGGCTGTAGCGGTGGTTTCCGCTTTCGGAGTCGTCTTCGGAGCCGTCTACATGCTTTGGGCGTTTGAGCGCATGATGTTCGGCCCTTTGAAGCACAAGGAGAATACTGGGCTATCGGATCTGAGTGTCCGCGAAGTCGCGGTTCTCCTGCCTCTGCTCGTGGCGATTTTCGGAATGGGTGTGTACCCGGGGTTCTTCTTTTCCAAGATGGAGCCGTCGATTCAGCGCTTTTTAAAACGCTCGACAGCTTCGACGACTCAGGTGGCGTTGGGGGACTGAGACATGGGGCAAATGACGCTGATACGGCCCGAAATGCTTGAACTGACGGAACAGCAACTCCGAACCTTGGGACCGTACCTGTGGGTGTTCGGAGGGACGGTGCTCGCTCTCCTTCTCAGCGTGACCCGGCTTTTTAATCCGAAGTGGCTGGTGTTTCCGGTGACCGTAGGGACCTGTGCGATCGGCTCGTGGTGCTCGATTGTCGGGATGTCATCACCGCCGATGGAGCTTTTCAACGGAATGATGACCGTTGATCGCTTCACGAACTTCTTCAATGTCGTGTTTCTCGCTTCGGCCGGCCTTACCGCCATGCTTTCGCTTCGGTACCTGGACCGCGAGAAGCTGCAGTATCCAGAGTTCTACGTGCTTACATTGTTTTCAGCGCTCGGAATGATGTTGATGGTCGCGTCGCTGGACATGATCGTCTTGTTCATTTCTCTTGAGCTCATGTCTCTGGCAGTTTACGCGCTGGTGGGTTTTCGCAGGGCGGATCGCCGATCGAACGAGGCCGCGATGAAGTATTTCATTCTGGGAGCGGTTGCCTCCGCGATCATGCTCTACGGCGTTGCGCTTCTGTACGGAGCGACGCAGACCATGAATCTGAGGGCGATCCTTGCGTTTTCCGAGAAAAACGGGCATGCACTCTCGCCCATTTTTATCCTGGGCGCCTGGCTGACCGTGATCGGCTTTCTCTTCAAAGTAGCGGTAGTGCCATTTCATATGTGGATGCCCGATGTCTACGAGGGTGCACCCACGCCCGTGACGGGGTTCATGACTACCGGGCTCAAGGCGGCGGCATTCGCGGCGTTCATTCGGGTTCTGGCGGCCTCGGGTTACGGCAAGGGCCTGGCGCCCGCGATCCAGGGCGCTATGCACGACATTCTCGCAGTCTGCGCGGTACTGACGATGGTCATCGGGAATGTCGTCGCCCTGACGCAGACCAACCTCAAGCGCATGTTGGCGTATTCGTCGATTGCGCATACAGGGTACTTGATGCTGGGGATGATTGTAGCCGCGCGCAGCGATCAGGGATTTTCAGCCGTTGTCCTCTACTTGGTCGTTTACGCGGTGATGAATATGGGCGCTTTCGGGGTCCTTTCCATTCTCGCTATGCGGGAGGACCATGGGCTGAATCTTCATGATTTCGCTGGATTATCGGCTCGCCATCCGTGGCTTGCCCTGGCCATGGCGGTCTTCCTGCTCTCGATGGCCGGGGTGCCCCCGACTGCGGGCTTCGCAGCGAAGTACCTTCTCTTTTATTCAGCGGTCCAGGCAGGCGAGGTCCCTTTGGACATCCTCGGCGTGCTGTGCAGCGCCGTCTCAGTGTACTATTATTTGAGAGTCCTGGTCTTCATGTACATGCGCGAACCCACCGGAAGTGAAGGCACGGGTAGGATTTCAGGCCTGGCTACGGCGGTCGTTTTTGCCATGGTTGTGTTGACGGCGCAGATCGGAATTATGCCGGCGCGCCTCGTGGAAGCAGCTAGGAGAGCCGTGGCGCAGCTTTGAATGTTCCACGTTCCCCCGGGAGATCTCTCGAGGGCCCCTAGGGAAGGGGGGCGGGCGATGGAGGCTTCGGGCCAGCAGTTCTACAAAGTGAAGCTCCAGACCGGTCGGATCCTGGGTCCGCTGGATTTAGAACGTGTCCGACTGCTGATTCTCAAGAATCAGATCGTAGGCGTCGAGACCGCGAGGCCGTATCCCCAGGGTGACTGGCGCGACATCAACCAGATACCTGAAATTGCCGAGCTGATTCTCTCACACGTCCAGGGGAAGCTGAGCAGGCAGGGATTACCGGAGGGCGAGTCATCGTACCAGCCGATCGGAGCAGGTCCGATTTACGCTGGGGTTTTACCGGGCGCCACTCAAGTGATCCCCGTCAATACAAGTTCCCTGCAGCCACTCCCGGAGCTCGCCACGGTAAGCAAGGCGGGCCAGTCCGAAATTCCTGAGGCCCCAGCGGAAGAAGAAGGCGGGAAGACCATGGTGGTCACGCCGGATTTACGTCGGGAGATGTCAGGAGAAAAGGCGGCGAAACTCGACGAGGGGCCCGCCCTGGATCTGGGCGACGAGGAGCGTACCCGCGTGGCCACCGCGGAAGACAAGGGCGTTGGGGCCATCGCTTTAGAGAACCAGGTCCTCGTCGATTCGACGGGACCGGAGGCAGAAGGCGGCTCACCCATTCAACCGGAGGGAGGAGGAGCTGTAGATATTGAGGTTCCTGACGTCTTTCAGAGGAAGGTATCTCAAGAGAGGACAGTCATCTTTCAGCGGTCGACGGTGGCAGGCAGCGCTGCAGCCGCTATCCCAAGCCAGTACCGCGAGAAGCTTCGAAAGTTGGGGCCGCTTCTGGCAGTTGTGGGAATCGCCGCATACGTGCTCATGGGCGACCCGCCGCCTCCGATGCCGACCAAGTGGGTGCCGGTCAGGCCGAAGCTCCCGGCCTATGTCGAAGGCAAGGCCGATCCGAAACGGAGCCTGCAGCTTTATGGCGAGGCGATGAAATTCTACGTTGCGGATACCGTTCAGGGCTATAAGCGGGCGGCAGACATCCTGCTCCAGTCCGCCGGACAGGATATCACGAACGTAAAATCCTTGGCGATGCTGGCCTCGTGCTACCTGAACCTGATTGACAGCTCGAACAAGGACGAGAATTACTTCATGGTCATTTCTAAGCTGATTGAGCTGTCTCGCGCTAAGGCGCTCGATCTTCCTGAGACGATCATCGCCGACGTGGAGTTTTATGCGACAGTCAATAAGGCGGAGGCGGCACAGAATCGCATCGTAGAGTACACAAAGACCCACAAGAACTTCGACATGGTGATGTTCTTCTACGTCTCGTTCGCCTTTTATGAGCGGGGCGATCTGCAGAGCGCGGCCAGATACATCGCTCAAATTCCGGATAATAAGGCCTACAGTCCGAGGGTGTTTTTCTTGCGGGGCAAGATCGCCGAACGTCTCAATGATCCAGAGACTGCTCTCAAGGAGTACGAAAAGGCCTATCGGAAGAGCAAGGACCACCTGAGGTCTCGGCTTCGCATTGCGGATATCCTCGCGAAGCGAGGCGCGCTCCGCGAAGCCGCCCCGCACCTGGAAATGATCGTCTCAAATCCGACGAATCTCCCACCCAAGGAGCTGGCGCTTGCGTACTATCTTCATGCGCAAGTCAATCAGCTCTACCAGAAGTGGGACCTCGCTCTTGGAGACGTGGAGCGAGCAGTGAAGCTCGACAAGGACAACCACGACTACCTGCTTGAGCTATTCACATTGCGCGCGAAAGCGGGGGACTCGATCCATACCGTTCAAAAGGAAGCCCGGATGTATTTCTTTCTGAGCGAGGGGGAGAAACTTCACAGGCTTGGCAAGTATCAGGACGCACTTACGCAGTTTCTACAGGGGCGGCAGGCGAATCCAGAATCCCCGCTCCCGGCTCTCAAGATCGGAGACATGTTTACCCAACTCAACGATCAGGGAAATGCCCTCATGAACTATCGGATCGCCGCGAAGAACGCGCCTAACAGCATTGAAGTCTGGTCCAAGTACATCAATGCGCTGATTCAAAGCTACGAGTGGGAGGAAGCCCAGAAAGCGATGGACAAGTTCAGAAACCTTCCCGTGAGTCAGAGCGCGATCGACAAGGCGGCCGGGGATATGTACGCGCGCCAGGGGCAGCATGCAGAGGCGCAGATCTACTACAAGAAGGCCATGTCCCGCGACACCATCGATACCGATGTTTACGTCGCGTACGCGAAAAGTCTGATGGCAGCTAAGAATTTCAGGGACGCCCCGTTTTTCTTCGCGCTCGCGCTGCGGTTCGATCCCACGAACATCGAAGCGATCGTGGGTACCTCCAAATGTGTCGCTGCGACCGAGGGCATCGACCGTGGGATCAGCATGTTGCAGGACGAGCTTCAGAAAAGCGGCGGCTCCAAAGCCGAGATGCTGACTGCGATTGCGGAGTTCCAGCTCCAAAAGGGTGATTGGGGGGTCGCGCAGCAGTACGTCGATCAAGCCATGGCGGCCAACCCTGATTTCGCCCTTCCCTGGAAGCTCCAGGCACAGATCCATCTGAATCGGGAGGGGCTCGATAGGGACGCGCTGGATCGGGCACTTGCTGCGTACAAGTCCTACTCGGAGCGGAACCTATCGGATCCGTCAGGGTACTTGGAGAGGTACCGGATCTTCACGAAGAAGACAGAATTCGAAGCAGCGAGCGAGGAACTTTCAAAAATATTTGCGCTCTACCCGAAGTATCCGAATCTGCACTACTACAAGGGAGCGCTCTACAGCGCGATGGGGAATCACAAGGCGGCTGCGGACGCCTTCAAGTTGGAGCTCACAAACAATCCGAATGCGATTTCCACGATCATTGCGCTCGGAAAGGAGTACGTAGAGCTCGGTGCCATCAAGGAGGCACAGGTACTCTTCAACAAGGCCATGCAGATGCAGCCCACGAACCCGGAGGCCAAGCACTGGGCGGGGTGGGTCGCTTATCTCATGAAAAATTACGCCGCGGCCGTGGCGCTCTTTAACTCGGCCCTGATGTACGACAAGGGGAACGCGATGATCTACAAGCGCAAGGGCATCACCTGCCGGGACATGGGTGATCCAGCCTGCGCCAAGGGGGCGTTCCAACTTTACCTGGAGATGGATCCGGAAGCGCCAGACAAGGCCGAGTTCGAGAAGTATTTGTAAGCTCCCGCGAGAAATGTGGAGCGGCCCGTGCTAAGTTGGTTGGAATGCTGGACCCACGTTTTTTTCAGGACCGGACCGATGACCTCGAGCGAGGACTTCGGAGACGGGGAGTGGCGCCGGAGACGAGCTCCCGGCTGATCGACGCGGCGCGCTCCCGGCGCGAGCTGCTGACCAAGACGGAGGTCCTCAAGGCCCAGCGGAACAAGGTGTCGCAGGAGATCGGCGCGCTCAAGGCCCGAGCGAAGTCGGATGCCGGAGCCGCCGCTGAAGCGGATCGGCAGGTCGTCGCGATGCGCGTCCTAGGTGACGAGATCAAAGAGCTGGGCATGCTTCTAAAGGCGAGTGAGGAAGTGCTGGACGGGATTACCCTGCAGCTTCCGAACCTCCCGCACGCCGATGTTCCGGACGGAAAGGACGCGGCCGATAACCGCGAGGTTCGGAAGTGGGGCGTGGTCCAGGCGTTTCCGTTCGCGCCACGAGACCACGTGGCGCTTGGAGAGCTGCTCGGAATTCTAGACTTCGAGAGGGCAGGCCGCATTTCTGGAGCACGGTTCGCGCTCTACCGGGGCGCGGGCGCCGCGCTTGAGCGAGCACTCATCCAGTTCATGTTGGAGCTGCACACACGGCAGCATGGCTATACGGAGGTGATTCCACCATTTCTGGTCACACGCGAGGCCATGACCGGGACCGGACAGCTTCCGAAGTTCGAGGAGGATCTTTTCAAGACGCACCTGGGTAGCGCCGCGACCGGCGACGCGCGGGAGCTGTTTCTGATTCCCACCGCCGAGGTGCCGCTCACGAATATCCATCGGGGCGAGATTCTGGATGTCGGTCAGCTCCCGCTACGCTTTACCGCGTACTCTCCCTGTTTTAGGAGCGAGGCTGGATCTTACGGCAAAGACACGAGGGGGCTCATCAGAAACCACCAGTTTCAGAAGGTAGAGCTCGTCAAGATCTGCGAACCAGAGAAGTCCTACGATGAGCTTGAGGCGATGGTTGCCGACGCGGAGAAGGTCTTAAAACTCCTCGAACTCCCGTTTCGGACGATCCTTCTCTGCGCGGGTGACATGGGGTTCGCTGCGTCCAAGACCTATGACCTTGAGGTCTGGTTGCCTGCGCAGAAGCAGTATCGGGAGATATCCTCGTGTTCCAACTGCGAGGACTTTCAGGCCCGCAGGGCCGGGATACGCTACCGTCCAGGTGCGGAGGAGAAACCGAGGCTAGCTCATACGCTCAACGGTTCCGGCCTTGCGGTTGGCCGCACGTTCATTGCGATTCTGGAGAACTGCCAGCGCGCGGATGGGTCCATCGCCGTTCCTAAGGTATTGGAGAAATATCTGCAGGGTGATCCGGGATTCATGCGCGACGGGGAGCGACTCGTCATACCGTCGATCCGGAGGATCGCGTGATGCGGAGAGGTGGCTGAGCGGTCGAAAGCGCTGGTCTTGAAAACCAGTGTCGGGGCAACCCGACCGTGGGTTCGAATCCCACCCTCTCCGCCAATCAAAAACAGCGAAACGGCGTTTGCCGGTAATGGTGCCGGTTGACGTGATTCAGTAAGTAAATCCAAACACATGGCGAAGAAAAGGCTGCCTCGGGCCACTCCCGATAAATCACGCGAAATGTCGGGAAATCACGGCATTTGTAAGGGTTTGTAGTTAGCGGTGCAGTTGGCGTCGGTTCTGTAGTGATCGATAACTACGTGGTGGCGACAGATAACTACAGATCTTCTGCCAGCGTTAGAAGTCGGAATCTGCTGAGTGCCGGGGGGTTGACGCCGGGGTGACACCGGTGGATGGAGCGGGAACGGCCTTGCCGAGCGCGCAGAAGTCTTCCGGGCGGTGTTACGGGTTGAAGACGCCCAAGGGGCTTATGCTGCCTTTTCTAGAAGGTCATCCACGGTGATCAACTGGAGGTCATACCCCTCCTGTTTAAGCCTAGCCTCAATGGCGTCAGGTTAAGCCGAGGTA
>CAYJTX010000078.1:0-11067 GCA_964372615.1 uncultured Bacteriovoracaceae bacterium
TCGATGGCCATCCATGCGTTCGGCTGGAAGGCGTGTTACGCCGAAAATCTCGACAAACTCATGACCAATATCGGGGAAGTGCGCCCCACGGTCATCTTCGCGGTCCCCCGGATCTTCGAAAAGGCACATAATAGAATCAACTAGATGGTCGAATCGGGACCGGCGGGGAAGCGCAGGCTCTTCAATTGGGCTTTCGGGGTGGGCAGGCGCTACTACGGAGCCATCTGGGCCCACCGCAAGCCCACACTCCGCGACGCACTTGAGTTCAAGATCGCCAAGAAAGTCGTTTTCTCCAAGGTTGCGCAGCGCTTCGGCGGCAGGCTGCAGTTCGCGATCTGCGGGGGTGCCCCGCTTCCCAAGGAAATCGGGGAGTACTTCCAGATCGTCGGCATCAAGATTCTGGAAGGCTACGGCCTCACCGAGACCTGCGCGCCGGTCGCCGTGAATACCCCCGAGGACACCCGGTTCGGATTCGTCGGCAAGCCGCTGCCCGAAGCCACGATCCGCATCGCGGACGATGGCGAGATTCTCGTGAAATCGCGCAAGGTGTTCAAGGGCTACTACAAGATGCCGGACGAGACGGCGGCGACGCTCCAGGACGGCTGGTTTCAAACGGGAGACATCGGAGCCATTGACGCGGACGGCTATCTCCGCATCACGGATCGCAAGAAAGACCTCATCATTACCAGCGGGGGCAAAAACGTCGCTCCGCAGAAAATCGAGAACATCGCCAAGGCCCAGAGATTTCTGAATCAGATAGTCGTGCACGGCGACCGGCGCCATTACCTGACAGCTCTTGTCACCCTCAATAGGGACCAGATCGTCCAGTATGCGAACGAAAATCAGATCCTGTTCAGTGCTTACGAGGAGCTAGTCAAACACCCGAAAATTCAGGCTCTCGTCCAGAAATCCATCGATGACGTGAATTCTCAGCTCGCAAGCTTTGAAACAATCAAGAAGTTCGTCGTTCTGCCCAGTGAGTTCACGGTAGACTCCGGAGAGTTGACTCCATCGCTCAAGATCAAGCGCAACGTCGTGAATCGGCGATACCACGCCGAGCTCGACAGCATGTATAGCGCTTGACGAGCCAGAGCTGGATTCGCTAGCAAAGCTGAAAAGCACAGTAAACCTGCGACTCGCGGGTTAGAAAGCGCATGAATGGCACGTGTAACGATCGAAGACTGTCTGAAGCGAGTGGATAACATGTACGAAGTCGTTCACCTCGCCACCCGGCGGGCCCGCCAGCTGTACAAGGGCGCCGAACCTCTCATCAAGAGCAAGAACCGGATCGTCGTCACGTCCCTTCGCGAGATCGCCGCGGGCATGGTCCGTGCTCGATTCCAGTCAGCGGAAGGAAACGACGACCTGCCGCCGATGTCGAATTGAGAAGAGGAAAGCCATGAACCCAGCCGTACTGTCTGATCTCGACCACAATCGAAGACGCCTAGACTATTATCGGCAGCTAAAGACTCAGCACGCGACGGCGCCGAGCGCGTCCTCCAGCAAGAAGGCATCCAGCGCCCCGAATCCCGTCGACAAGTGGATTGAAATCTACGCCGAGCGCGTCCGAAAGCTCGAGCGCCAGATTTCGAAGCAGGGACTTCGCACTGAGATCGTCGCGGCTCCTCAGAAGGCCTCCGGCAAGAAGCGCGCTTAGTCGACGTCCCGTTCCATCACGGTCTGGCGCCCGTTTGTCTTCGCGCAGCGGATCGCGACCTCCGCCCACTGGCGAACCCGCCTGCTGAGCGTATCCATGACCGCGTCCGAGGTGCTCATTCCTGAACGGTCGCGGATGTACTTCTTGACCTTGGAAACCACGACCAGAATCTCATCCGTCTCCGGAGCGCCAGGACTGGCGGCCGGCTGAGACCGTACCGCCGACGGGGCATCTGCTTTCGCTTCAGCAGACAACGGCGACATCCGCTCGAACGCCCCTGAGTCCCGGTGATTGAAGATCGGAATGTGCGCGTCGAAGCAGGTCACCGAACAGAACGCGAGGCCCGTTCGCACCCGGTTGCAGGTCGAAACGCTGCAGACCCAGAACGGTTGCTTGAAGCCGATCGGTTTGCGACAGGAGGAGCACTTGCGCCAGAAAGCGCTGGGTTCTGGGTCGGCCATGGCCGGATTGTGACACGGCCGAGGCTGGCGGACCAGCAGTCTGCTCTCAGCTACTTCTGCCGCCCGCTAGGCCCGAGGTCTCACGACGGGCCGCTTGGCGCTCTTCGCTGGGCGCTCTCCCCTGCGGATCACACGAGGCTTGCGGAACCGTCTCGGCTTCACCGCGGTTTCCTCGAGAGCGAGCTGGAACACCTCTTCCACGTGGCTCACGTAGTGGAGAGTCATGCCCTTGAGCGCGTATTCCGGTACCTCGCGCACGTCTTTCAAATTCAGCTTGGGAAGCACGATCGTGGTGACTCCGGCCCGACGAGCCGCCAGGACCTTCTCCTTGATGCCGCCGACAGGAAGAATCTTTCCAACCAGGGAGAGCTCTCCCGTCATCGCGAGCTTGGGCCTTGTAAGTCGCCCGCTCAGCAATGAATAGAGCGAAGTAGCCATGGTGATCCCAGCTGAAGGGCCGTCCTTGGGTATTCCGCCGGCAGGAATATGTAGGTGAAAGTCCCGCTGCTTGAAAAATTCAGGCTCGAGCTTCAGTTCCCGCGAAGATTTTCTTTTCACGTAGGTCCAGGCGATCGCCGCGCTCTCGGTCATCACGTCGCCCATCTTTCCGGTGACCTTGAGATTGCCCGCGCCCAAGACGTCCGTGGCCTCGATGAACAGGATGTCTCCGCCCATGGCCGTCCACGCCAGGCCGACGACGACACCCGGAGTGCCGATCCGCTCGCCGATCTCGTTGTAGAAGCGCGGAGGCCCCAGCCACTCGAGGAGGTCGTCGGGCCTGATCAGGACCGGCTTGCGCAGCCGCACCGCCCTGCCCTCGGCTCGCCCCACGACCTGAGCCGCGGTCTTTCGGCAGATTCGCGCCAGCTGCTGCTGAAGGGAGCGGAGGCCCGGCTCACGCGCGTAATCGGTCATCATCTTCCGGAGTGTCGGTCGGTCGACGCGCACCTGACCAGGCCTCAGGCCGTGCTCCTGAAGCTGGCGAGGCAGGACGAATCGCACGGCGATGTCCTCTTTCTCCTCGAGCGTGTAGCCCGGAAGCTCGATCACTTCCATGCGGTCCAGCAGAGCCGGCGGGATCGTCGCGGTCGAGTTCGCGGTTGCGATGAAGAGCACTCGAGAAAGATCGAAGGGCACGTCGACGTAATGATCGAGAAATGCATGGTTCTGCTCGGGGTCGAGGACCTCGAGAAGAGCGCTTGCCGGATCACCCTGGAAGCTCTGTCCGAGCTTGTCGATCTCGTCGAGCATCAGGACGGCGTTCTTGCTGCCGGCCCGTTTGATACCTTGGATCACCTTGCCCGGCATCGCGCCGACGTAAGTTCGCCTGTGACCTTTGATCTCCGCCTCATCTCGCATTCCACCCAGGGAAAACCGATAGAAGCTACGCCCCATTGTCTTCGCGATCGACTTGCCGACGGAGGTCTTCCCAACCCCCGGCGGACCCACGAGACAGAGTATCGAGCCCTTCGGATCCTTCTTCAGGCTCCTGACCGCGAGAAACTCGATGATTCGTTCTTTCACCTTCTCAAGCCCGAAGTGCTCGTCATCGAGCACACCGCGGGCGTGCGGCAGGTCCAGGTTGTCGCTGGTTTCCTTGCTCCAGGGAAGGCTGACGAGTGTCTCAAGATATGTCCTGGACACATTGTGCTCGGGCGACTGTTCCGAGATCGTCTCGAACCTCGCAAGCTCATCCAGAGCGGTCTTCTTGACATCGTCCGGCATCCCGGCCGCCTCGATCCGCTCTCGAAAGGTGCGCGACGTCTTCTCCTTGCCGTCCTCCTCCATGCCGAGCTCGCGCTTGATGGACTTGAGCTGCTCCTTCAGGAAGAACTCGCGCTGGAGCTTCGTGATCTTGCTGTTCACTTCGTCATGGATGCGCTTCTGGACGTCAGCGACGTCCTGCTCCCGCCTCAGGTGCACCAGAAGTTTTTCGAAGCGCGAACGGACCGACACGGTCTCGAGAAGCTCCTGGGCGGCCTGCTTTGGAAGAGCGAGAGCGAACGCCACGAGATCTGCCACCGTACCGGCACCCGGCGCGTTGATCATCGCCATCCGCATTTCGTCCGTGAAGAACGGGTTGATCTCCGAGAGCTTCTTGACGTGGGAAATGACGGAGCGAGTGAGCGCGTCCATCTCCGTCGACTTCTCGAGGACGTCCTCGAGGTACTCGGTCTCGACGACGACGTGGGGCTGATCCGAAAGCACTCGCCGGCTGCGGAACCTCTTCACTCCATGGACGAGGAGGTTCACGGAGCCGTCGGGCATCTTCAGCCTCTTGAGGATCCGGACTACCACCCCGACGTCAAACAGCTCGCCGGGCGCGATGCTCTCGCGAACGTCCCCGTCCCGGGTCAGCAGGAGTCCGATCATCCTCTGCCGATTGATGGCCTCCTCGATCGTCGCGATGAACCGGGGAATGCTGACGAGGATCGGCGCCATCAGGGTCGGGTAGACCACCGCGCTGTTGACGGGCAGGACGAAAAGATTCGGTGGAAGCATCTGTTCTGGAATGACCAGCCCGCCCGGCCGCTGCGGGAGCTGTTCGGACTTTTTTTCGGCGTCGTTTTCTTGCGTCATAAGAAGGGGGTGGCTCGACGACTCCCGCCGGAGGAGTTACACTTAAATCCAGTTTCATAGGAACTATGGGGACTTATAGGGGTTTGGCAAGGACAGCCGTTGGCCTCGCGTTACTGGCTGGAATCGTTGGCGATTCATTGACCCCTCGACTCGCCCGCGCCGCGAACTACGAACCCGGTTTCTGGATGCTCAACGGTACGCTGGCCTACGACGTCGTCAATCCCACCGCCATCAACGACAAGACGAGAAGCCTGGCGCTCCTTCAAGGCCTGCTGGGCGCGAGAGTCTCCATCGAGCGCGGGCTTTTCTCACCGAACTGGACCCATTGGGTGGAGTTCGGCCTCCATTCCGGCGCGGCCGAGGGCGGCGATTTCCTGTCGAACGGGAAGTTCGAGCTGTTCAATAATGCGTTCAGCTACCTGTCGGTCCTGCCGGTCGGCGTGACCTGGTGGGTGAACCGAACTTCCTACATCGACGTAGGCCTTTCGCTCGCGGGCGGCCTGGGGCTCTCGCCCAAGTGGACGCTGACGACCTCGCTGGCCGGGGTCGTTCAATCGACTGAATTGACCACGGGGGGTTCCAAGCTCATCATCGACGGCCGCATTCACGCGCGTTTCTGGCTGGGAAAGTACCTGGGCTTCACCCTGGGCGGGGCCGTCCGGAACTTCGTTCCGAATCTCACCCTCGGGCCGAACGCGCGCAAGGTCAGCATGAACAACGTCGACCTGCTTGCCGGGATCACCGTCGCCCTCGGCGGAGTCAAGGGCACCGGCCGTACTTTCGTGGAGCTGCTCCCGGCCGAAAAGCCCAAGCCCGAGCCGAAGGCAGCCCCATCGCCTCCCGCCGGACAGCCGAAGGGGCTGCCGCCGGCGAAGCGGTAGGCAGGGCGCCGTGGCCAGATTGTGCAGCTTTGCCGCATGCCGACTAGCAAATCTCAATTGTTTTCGACCGGCTGACAGGGATACGAAGTGTCGAGATGTATCCAAGAATCTCAGATTGGGAGCCCGAGATCACGCTCTTGATTCCGGCCAGATCCGCGGCCCACGTGATTCGCGATACCGTGACGGAGGCGAGCCGCTTTCTCAGCTCACGCTTCGGAAATTCGTTCGAGATCCTCATCATCACCAACTCCCCCGTCCATCGGCCGGAGGACCCGACATTTGACGAGGCTAAGCGCCTGTCGGAGAGGTTTCCCAGCGTCCGAGTGCTTCGCTGGGACGGTGCGGGTGGCAAGGGAAGCGCCCTGCGCCAGGGTTTTCTTGCCTCGAGGGGCCGGTACATCCTCATTACCGACGCAGACCTGCCCTACGGCCTCGAGTTCTTCGACGCAGCTTTCTCGAAGCTGCGCGAGGGATACGACCTCGTCTCGGGGAACCGGCGGTTGGCTTCCAGCCACTTCCGAGTGCCGGTGCGCCTGCTTCCCTTTGTTCACGGCCGCCACCTCGCCGGAGTGGCTTTTAACCGGCTGACCCGGTTCCTGCTGCCGGTCGTCACGACCGATACTCAGGCGGGGATCAAGGCCATGTCGAGGGAGTTCGCCAGCCGGGTCTTCGCGGTCCAGGCCTGCCCTTCGTTTTTCCTCGATCTGGAAATCTTTCTCGTTGCGCTCCGTCAATCCAGGCGATCCATTGAGCTGCCGGTGATCTTGAGGCTGAGCTCCGACCTCACTACGATCCGACTGTTCCGAGACGGGTCCCTTGCCATCTATTGGCTGGCGCGAATCTGGTTCCTGGATCGACTCGGGCGATATTCATGAACCAACACGTGAGCAGCACGCTCAAAAGGCTTACCTTCGGGCTGACGATCGCGCTCGCGCTCGCGGTGATCCCGATTTACGGGCTCAAGATCGCGCGCAAGCGCGATTATTCGGACTTCGACGTCTACTACAAGGCATCGGAACGAATGGGGCGGGGCGATTGGAACCACGTCTATGATCTCAAGACCGACGGGAGCAATCCGTTCCGTTACGCGCCTCTCACGCTCCCCTTGTTCAAGCCGTTGGTGATGCTTCCTCACCGCGAGAGCCGGGTAGTCTGGTTCGCGTTTCAGTATCTCTGTTACGGATTCGGATTCTTCTTCCTCTTCCGCGCGGTGAGACGGGTCAACCGCGAGGCCGCCTGGATTACGTGCGCGGCCCTGCTCTTCGTTCTCCGTTTCTGCCTAGACAGCTTCACGATCGGACAGGTCTCGGGGCTCATGTTCCTGGGCTTTGCAGTGGCGCTGGACTCGTGGCTTTCGCGCCGGGGGCGCCTGACGGGAGTATTTCTTCTCTTGCCAGTGGCGCTGAAGCTCGCGCCCGGAATGCTCTTCGCGCTCTTCTCCACCTCCCGCGGGCCGGTTCGGCGGCGGATGCTCGCGTGGACCGGCGGGACCATCGCGGCGGTCCTGGTCGCAGGCGCGGCGTTGTGGGAGGGCGCGCTCCTGAATCCGGCGATCTGGCGCGAATGGGTCGCGACGGTCGTGAAGGACTCGGTGTACTTCGACGCTTCTCATTACGGAAGCCAATCCATCCGCAGCGCGTTCCTGCGCCTCGCGAAACAAGGGTGGATCCCGCCCTCTCAGGCAGGAATCAGTGCCGGGTGGGTCTGCGTCCTGATCTCCACCGCGATTCTCGCCTTGTGGGCGTGCCGCCGACCGCTCACGAGTCGCGCCCGAGGCCTGTTTTTTTCCCTGGGGATACTCGCCTATCTCTGGAGCTTGCCGGAGACCTTCAAGTACTCCATGCCGTTCCTGGCATTCCCTGTGAGCTTCCTGCTCGCCGGAAAACTGGACACATGGGACCGGGCAACTCTTGGACTGGCCACGCTGACCTTGTCTCTCGCCGGCCTGGATCTCGTCGGAAAGACGGTTTTCTTCGGGCTGCAAAAGGCCTCAGTTCCGCTGTTGGCCACCTTAGCGCTAGGCGCTTCGGTCACTCGTCATGCCCTGAGGGAATCACGTCCCTCCGGATGGCTGCGGCGGCTGAGGGGTTCCTTTTCCCACATCGGCAACTGGGAGCGCTTTCCGCGGACCGAGCCCTCTCTTCGGCTGAGCGCGCTGATTCCCCTGCCCCTCGACAGGCAGGTCGTTCTGGACGGCCCGAGACTGCAGCACACGCTCGACGGCCTGCTCAGGCACCTTCGCGCCTCCTATCCAGGGGCCTTCGAACTTCTGGTAGTCCCTTACGGGGACCTCGTGCATGACGCTCACCCGATAGCCAGGCTGGCCAAGGACCGGCTGACGGGCGCGCCGGAATGCCGGTTCCTGCCTGCGGCTCGGCCTTCGGGCCGAGGCGCGGCGATCCGCGCGGGATTTCTGGAATCGAGCGGCGAATGGATCCTGGCGATCAATCCGGAGGTTCCGTGCGACTCGGAATTCTTCGGGCGCGCAGCCGCCCGCCTGGCGGATGGCATCCATCTTGTCCGGGCGAGCCGCAGGCACCCGGATAGCGAATTCGTGTTTCCGCTCGCGGTGCTTCCAAGCGTCTACAGGAGATTCCGACTGGCGAAATTCCTGAACGGGATCATCCGCCGGCTGCTGCCCGTCTGGAGCATGGACACGCATTCCGGCAACTGGATCCTGACTCGACCCCTGGCCCTCAGGGGATTCGCCGCACAGACCTTTTCCGACATGTTCTTCGGCACCGAGCTCAGCGTCGTCGTGAACAGCCAAGAATTCCGCGAATGTGACCTTCCGGGGGTCTTCTTTCTCGAGAACGAGAAGTCGCGCCCCAGGATTCTTCGCGAGTCCTTTTTGATCGCGGTGCATTTGACGAGACTGATCTGGCGGCATCGGAAGGGATTCTACGGTCCGGTTCGCCTCTCCCCCGAGATCACCGCCGACGACTGGGGGCTTTCGCCGGCGATCAACGAGGGAATCCTCCAGCTCGCCAGAATGGGCGTCGTCCGGCGGGTTTCCCTGATGGCGAATTCCGATCATGTCGAGAATGGGCTCGCGGAGCTTCGCGGTCTTCCGGGGATCGAGCTGGGATTACACCTGAATCTGACGCATGGATTTTCGCTTGCCGCGGGCCAAGCGATCCCGTCTCTCATCCGCTCGGACGGAAACGGGCGCTTTCACTCCCCAGCCCGTCTCCTCTTTCTCTGGGTCTTCCGATCCCGGGGAGCGCGAAAGCGGATGCATGAAGAGATCCGCCACTCGCTCGAACTGCAGCTGCAAAGGCTTCGGCTCCTGGGCGTGCGGCCGCACTATCTGGATGGGCACCATCACATCCATCTCCTGCCCGGCCTCCTGAACGAAATTTCGGACGTCCTCAAGGGCGCGGGGATCGGCAGGGTACGCCTCCCTTATGACCCCGCTCTCTGGCTCACGCCCAAGTTTCCCATCGTCGTGCTCGCTCTCCTGGCCCGCGCAAGCCTGCGAAGGAACGGCTTCGAGTATCGGCCCTGCCTCTACCCGCGCATGAAGCATTTTGTCGACCATGGGCGCTTCCGGACCGCGCTGTCGCGAACCCCGGGCTCGGAGGTCATCGTCCACCCGGCGACCTTCAACGACTTCCTGAAGTGGAATGTAGCGGATACCTATAGTGCAGGCCGCGTCTCGGAGTTCGAGGCGCTCCGGATGCTTGGCGTCGAGCTCCCAAGCGCCGTCCGATGGAATACCACCTGAAACTCACCGCCCGTCACTGGAAGATGGGCCTTGGGCTCATCTTGCTCGCGGGACTCGCGCTCCGCCTGATCTGGGTCGGGGACATGGAGTACAAAGAGGACGAGGACTACATGTTCCGCCGGCTGATGAGCGTCGGCGTGAGCGAGCCTTGGCCGTGGCTCGGAATCGCCTCCGGAGTGCACGTCCGCAACCCCGCGCTCAGCGTCTGGGTCTTCGTGGGCCTCGGCAAGATCCTCGGCGTCACCGAGCCCACAGGACTGTGCAGGATCGTCCAGTGCCTGAACATCGCGGCGCTCGCGCTCCTGGTGCTGACCGCGCTGCGTCTCGTGGCGGCTCGCGAGCGCGAGCCCTGGCTCTGGGCCGCGGCGCTTGCTGCGGTGAACCCTTTCGCGGTCATGTACCACCGCAAGATCTGGGCGCAGTCGGTACTTCCCTTCTTCTGCGTGCTCTTTCTCATGGCGTGGCTCAGGCGAGACCGGCGCGGCGGGGCGTTCGCCTGGGGACTGGTCGGGGCGGCGCTCGGACAGATCCACATGAGCGGGTTCTTCTTCGCGTTCGCGCTGGCGGCCTGGACGTTTTTCGCGGACCGCGCCCGGCCCCGCTGGAGGCCCTGGCTCGCGGGCTCGTTCCTGGGCGCCCTTCCGCTGATCCCGTGGGTCGTTCATCTGGCCACCTTCTCGTCCGGGAATGCGATTTTCCGCGGCTGGGAGGAGGCGGCGCAGCTCAAGTTCTGGGTGTTCTGGCTGACCGATCCAATCGGCCTGCACCTCGGCAACCCGCTCGGAGTGCATCACGGCAACTCGATGCTCCAGCAGCTTGGGGATTTCGTCCGCTATCCCCTTCTCGGGGGCCAGCCGACGTACGGGCTCGGCGCCGCGCACGTGGCGATCGCTGGAATCGCGGCGGCGCTCTGGATCCGAGCGCTGCTCGCGCTCTTTTTCAGGGCAGATCGCATGCCCTGGCGCGACTGGCTTCGCGGCGGCGGATCGGAGACGGGTCTGCTCCTGCGCGCGGCTGGGATCGGTTACGGCGCGCTTCTCACGCTGGCGACGTTGAAGATCTACCGCTTCTACCTGATCGTAACCTTCCCGCTCGAGTTCGTCTGGCTGGCGGGAGCGGGACTCTCGAAGCCGGCGAGCGGACGCGTGCTTCTCGCCGCGCTGGTCGTGCTCGAGCTCGTGGTGTCGATCGGATTCCTGGGTTACGTGCACGTCAACGAAGGCGCGCTCGGCGGGGATTACGGGGGCGCGTACCACACGACTCCTAAGCCGCGCTGAGCCCGGTGCCCCCTCGGGCCTACGGCCCCCCCGATCCTCCCAGGATCGCGAGGTTGATCTTCTCAAGCAGATCGCTTCCGCGCGTGGGGTCGGGCTTGCCGACTCCCTCGTACCCGTCGGGCGCGCCGTCGTCCTTCAGCTTCTCGATCTCCTCGTCGGCGCGCACCACGACTTCGGTGCCCCCCAGGTGCTTCTTCGCCTCCACTTTGTAGCGATAGCGCACCTGAAGGTACTTCTTCCGGGGCGAACCGTTGACCTTGTACTCGTGGTACTTGTCGCGCGACTGGCCGTAGATCCAGTCCGTCTCGAGAGACCGCTCGCTGATGCGCTTCATCTCGACGGAATCGACCTCCTCGGGATCGCGATCAACGACCTTGTGATTGCGCAACGCGGACTCGATGCCCTTCCAGACGGCGGGGAGCTCGTACTCGAAAACCCGGTCGCTCTTCAGCTCGGCATAGGCCTGACTCTTGACCTCGGGCGA
>CAYJTX010000079.1:0-11039 GCA_964372615.1 uncultured Bacteriovoracaceae bacterium
GGGCGTCTCGGCCTGGCGGCCGATCTTCGGTCACGCTTTCGATGTTGAGCCGAATTCGACGTCCTACCCTCTGGTCTGGGAGAGTGGTCTGACTGATCGGCTGACGCTGGTCTGGACGCCGGTCCCCTTCGAGGCCCGCTATCTGGTAGCGGAGGATGACCGGCAGTGGCTCGCGGCGAGCGCGGCGTTCCTGGGCTCGGTGAAAACGCGCGAGAAGAACTTCGACTGGCGCCCCTCGGCGCGCCTGAGCACGCGAAGGCGAGTGGGCGACGTGCTGGCGATCGAAGGCGAGCTGGAGGCGCAGTTCGAGGTTCGACGCTCGGGCCTGGGCACGGGAAGGACATTTGGGCTGCGCGCGGGCTTATGCCTTGAGCCGGCCGGTGGGCGGCTGGCGATCCTGCCGTCCCTCTGGGTCCTCCACGAAACGGGAGAGACCCGCGTTCGGTATCTGGGTGCGCTGCCGCCTTCGGGTCAGGGAGCGGCGGCGGTGGTCTCACGGTGGCGAGTTCCTCTTGCCCTCGAAGTCTCGTACCGGCTGGGCCACCAATGGGAGGTGGGACTCGAGGCGGCGCTTTATCGGATCGCGTATGATCCCGGCTATCTCGGGCTCCCCGTGTATCTCTCCGTCGCGCATTACTGGTAGGGGTGCTGCGCGCGGACGCAGTCCCGGCCCAGGGCCAAGGCTGTCATATCTGGACTCGCCCGGGTGGGCTCGGGAGGGCGCCAAGGGCGAGCAGGCGCTGGCGAGCGACGTGGCGTGAAGCCGCGAATGTCGGTGCGGGGTACGGTCGGTCCCAAAGAGTTGTCCTCCTGGGATCCTCCTCCCAGCGCGACGGGCTGGACGTGATCCAGCTGCAATGACTGACGCGTTTCGCAGCTGCGCCCACTCTTCGGATCGACCCATTCGCAGCGGCTAGCCGCGCGTGCCCAGGTCGCCTCTCGGACCGCCGCAGCAGAAAGCTGGTGAGAAATGCGGGCTAGTGCCGCGCCCGCGTGCCCTCGTCCGCTTTCGAGCTAGTGGCGCCAGCGCCAGCGGCTGCACCGGCAACAACGCTGTGCGTCCGCAAGACCGCGGCGATGTCGGCCAATGCGCTCTGGTTAATTGGACTGAAATTCACCCCGCAGCCTCCCGAAGCGAGCGTCCCCAGGTAAGCCCGGTAGTTTCCGTTGAGATCCGCGCGGCACGAGCGCGCGAATTCCTCGAGCTGCCGCGCCGCATACCTTCGCTGGGACTCCGTGTATTTCGGAAGGCTCAGGGCCGTGCAGCGCCCGTCGATATCGACAGTGATGGTGGCCTCGCCTGACATAGGGTCGGTACCGTCCAGGGCGGAGAAAATGCCCCAGACCCGCCGGAACCTGGCGCGGATGTCCGTGACGAGCGCGTTCCGTACCTCCGTGGGTATGTACCGGCTATTCGCTGGGTTGCCCGTGGGCCTGCCCTCGGAATCCAAGTTATAAACAACGACTTGAGTGGCTCCCCGCGATAACTGATACCGCTTCCCGTCCCGCTCGATCGAAAGCACGCCCCCCGACAACGACGCGTCACTCAGACTGGGCTCCGCGGGATCATGGGAGGCCAAGATGCGATCGCGAAGGAGGGCCCCGCCCGCGTCATCACTTCCGTAGACTTCCGCTGGATTGCTCGCGGCGTGCATGTCCCGAAGAAGGATCGAAGCGCGCGAGTAGCACTCGAAAATACCGCCAGGTTCGATGGTGCCGCCCGCACCCAACGCCTGCGAGGCCCCGAAAAGTGCAACGCCCATGGCTGCGAAAAGCGCTCCAGAACCTCTCATCTCCGTAACCTCCCCCGGCCGACCGGCTCTCCACCCTCAGGGGAGAGAGACAGCCCCTGTCAGGGTAACCCTAGGTCGCATTTCTCACCAGCATTCGTCGCGAGGGGGCCGGAATGGCAGGGTTGGCCGCCCGGGGGGGTTGAGACGAGCGCAGCCTATCAGGGGCTGGGCCTGCGCCTCTACCTGGGATCCCTTCGAGTCCTTCTGTAAATCGATTAGGCTTAGTAAATTTTGTTAAATAATATTTAGTTTCAGCCAGTTATATACAGGCGCAAGGGCTTTTGACTCCTGACTTGCATAAGTTCATTGATAAATACGATAATATTAGTCGTATATGGTGAAGTTCCTGACCAGCCTCTCTGAGAGGGCATTGACGGCAGCAGTTGAACCCGGACTTCCATCGTCGTAGATAGAGGTTTCGCATGATCAAGATGAACCGAACGACGGAGTATGGACTGATTGCCCTTCGGCACATGAGCCGGAAGGCAGGCACCGTGACGAGCGCGCGGGAGATAGCTGACTGCTACGGCTTTCCATTCGAGATCACGGCGAAGACGCTTCAGCGGCTGAGGGACACAGGCCTCATCCAGTCCGCCCAGGGATCGCGCGGCGGCTACCGCCTGAGCAGAGATCTCAGCAAGGTCTCACTGGCCGACTTCATGTCCCTCATGGAGGGAGCGCAGGGAGTGGTGGCGTGCTCGAGTCACGAGGCGCCGGTCGCGAGCGGCCCCTGCGCCTGCGAGTACCACGTCCGCTGCGAGATCCGCGGTGTGATGGGCGACCTGAATCGGCGCGTCCAGCAGTTCCTCTCGGGAATCCGCCTGGAAGAGCTCACCTCGGATTCGGGCAAGACGCGCGAACCGATGCTCGCGCTGGCGGTTGGAAACGAGCCTTAGGAGACAGTGATGAAGCTTCCGATCTACCTCGACTACCATGCCACGACTCCCGTCGACCCCGAGGTTCTCTCGGCGATGCTCCCGTACTTCACCGAAGTTTTCGGGAACGCCGCGAGCCGCAACCACGAGTTCGGCTGGACCGCGGAGGCTGCCGTCGAGCGCGCGCGCGAGCAGGTCGCCAGGCTGATCGGCGCGACCGACAAGGAGCTGATCTTCACCAGCGGCGCGACGGAGAGCAATAACCTGGCCATCAAGGGCGTCGCCGAGATGTACGCCGACAAGGGCAAGCACCTCATCACGTCCCCGATCGAGCACAAGGCCGTGCTGGATACCTGCCTCTACCTGCAGCAGAAGGGCTACGAGATCACCTATCTGCCGGTCGACTCCTTCGGGCGCGTGAACGCCGAGGAGGTTCGCAGGGCGATCCGCCCCGACACGATTCTGGTTTCGGTCATGCTGGCGCACAACGAGATCGGGACGATCAACCCGGTGGCCGAGATCGGACGCGTCTGCAAGGAAAAGGGCGTGATTTTCCACAGCGACGCCGTCCAGGCCCTGGGCAAGACACCGGTCGACGTGAATGCGATGGGGCTCGACCTCGTGTCGTTGACCGCGCACAAGCTCTACGGCCCCAAGGGAGTGGGCGCCCTGTACGTCCGCCGCAGGAATCCGCGCGTGAGGCTCGCGCCCGTTCAGCACGGCGGCGGCCATGAGCGCGGCATGCGCTCAGGCACGTTGAACGTTCCCGCGATCGTAGGCTTCGGCAAGGCCTGCGAGGTGGCGCTCCGGCTCCTGCCCGAGGAGAGCAGGCGGATCGCCCGGCTTCGCGACAAGCTCTGGGCCGCGATTCGCGAGAACCTCGACGAGGTCTACCTGAACGGGCATCCGACGGAGCGCCTGCCGGGAAACCTCAACGTGAGCTTCGCGTACGTCGAGGGCGAGTCGCTCATGATGGGGATGAAGGATCTGGCGGTCTCGAGCGGCTCCGCGTGCACCTCGGCGAGCCTGGAGCCGTCCTACGTGCTCAAGGCGATCGGCGTGGGCGAGGATCTCGCGCACACCAGCATCCGCTTCGGGCTCGGGCGCTACACGACCGAGGAGCAGATCGACTACGCGGCGAAGCGCGTGCTTGAAACCGTGAAGAGACTCAGGGATCTCTCGCCGCTCTACGAGATGGCGAGAGAAGGCGTGGATTTGAAGTCCGTGCAGTGGACCGCTCACTGACAGGGGCATCGGGAGGCACTGATGGCATACAACGACAAGGTCATTGACCACTACGAGAACCCGCGAAACGTCGGAAATCTCGACAAGGCGTCGTCGAGCGTCGGCACCGGGCTGGTCGGAGCGCCCGAGTGCGGGGACGTGATGAAGCTGCAGGTGGATGTCGACGAGAAGACGGGCGTGATCAAGGACGCCAAGTTCAAGACGTTCGGCTGCGGCAGCGCGATCGCGAGCTCCTCGCTCGCGACCGAATGGATCAAGGGGAAGACGATCGACGAGGCGATGGAGATCCGGAATACCGACATCGTGCGCGAGCTCTCGCTCCCGCCCATCAAGATCCACTGCTCCGTGCTGGCCGAAGACGCGATCAAGGCCGCGATCGGCGACTATCGCCGCAAGCACGCAGCGGGGAAGTGAGGGAGATACCGTGATCAGCGTCAGCGAGAAGGCTGTCCGGGAGATCAAGCGCATCCAGGCGAACGACCCGAGCGCCCAGAACGGGATGCTTCGCGTGATGGTGGTCGGCGGGGGCTGCTCCGGCATGAGCTATAAGCTCGGCTTCGAAGGCCAGGCGGCCGCGCCGAACGACAAGATCTTCGAGCAGGACGGGGTGAAGCTCGTGGTCGACACCAAGTCGTTTCTCTATCTGACGGGCACCGTGCTGGATTTCACGGACGGGCTCAACGGAACCGGCTTTGTCTTCACGAACCCGAACGCGAAGAGGACCTGCGGCTGTGGGTCGAGCTTTTCAACCTGACGGGATTGTCGTGAGCTGCGTCGGGTGCCGAGCGGGGTTGACGGGCGAGCTGGCTCCGCACGTCTGCGCGGCGTGCGGGCGGCCGCAGCCCCTGGACGCGTCCGAGACCGGGCGCGATCCGTTCGCCGCGTTCGGGCTCCCGAGGCGCTTCGGGCTGGATGCAGCCGACGTCGAGCGGAAGTTTTATGCCCTTTCCAGGGCTTTGCATCCCGATCGGTTCGCGACGGCCGCCCTCGGCGTGCGCGAAGACGCGCTCCGGCGCATGAGCGCGGTGAACGACGCGTACCGGGTGCTTCGCGACTCGCGGGCTCGCCGAGAGCGTCTCTTGGAGCTGGAGAGCCCCGGCGCGCCCGAGGCCGCTCCCATCCCCGTGGACCTCTCCGAGGAGTGGTTCGAGGTGCAGGAGCTGCTGCAGGCCCAGCCCGTCGAAGGGCGGCGCCGGGCGGACGCGCTCGTGCTCGAGGTGGATGCCCGGCTGGAACGGGGTCGCTCGGAGCTCGGAAAGATGGAAGAGACCTACGACGGCAGGCCGGACTCGGCGACGCTGGCACGGATGAGGCAGGTGGCGCGGGTGGGAGCGTATCTCGAATCCCTGCGCAGAGACGTAGGGCGTCGGTTGTAGGCGGAGCGAGAATGGAAGCCAAGCGCGGCGATCGGATCATCGGCATCGACCTGGGCACGACGAACAGCCTGGTGGCAGTCATGCGCGATGGCGCTCCGGAAGTCCTGCGCACGCGCGAGGGCGGAACCTTGCTTCCCTCGGTCGTTTCCTTTGCGAAAGAAGACGAGAAGAACTGTGTCCTGGTCGGCGAACGCGCCCGCAGGCTCCGGACCCGCGATCCCAAGAACACGGTCTACTCGGTGAAGCGGCTGCTCGGACGCGGGTTCGCCGACCTGGCGGACGTGATGCCTCATCTTCCGTACGAGCTCGAGCCGGGCGAGGGCATCGCGAGGATCCGTGCCGGGGGGCGACTCGTCACTCCCATCGAGGTGTCGGCGCTGGTGCTCGCGGAGTTGAAAGCCTCAGCCGAGGCCGCGCTCGGCGAAAAGGTCAGCCGGGCCGTGATCACCGTGCCGGCTTATTTCAACGACAGCCAGCGCCAGGCGACCCGGGCGGCGGGCCGGATCGCCGGCCTGGAGGTCGTCAGAATTCTCAACGAGCCCACGGCGGCGGCGCTCGCCTACGGCATTGATAGAAAGCGCGAAGGAAAAATCGCGGTCTTCGACCTGGGCGGCGGGACTTTCGATATCTCGATCCTGCGGCTCAAGGACGGGCTTTTCGAGGTGCTCGCGACGAATGGCGATACGGCATTGGGAGGGGACGACTTCGATCAGGCGCTCGCGGGCTGGCTCCGCGACGAATCGAAGGTCGAAGACCTGACCGCCGAGGAGCGCGCCTTGCTTCTCGAGGCAGCCGAGTCGGCGAAGATCGCGCTTTCGACTGCCGAACGGACTGTCGTCGAGCTCCCGCTCCGAGGGCGACCCTTGCGCCGCGAGGTCACGCGAAAGGATTTTGAGAGGCTGACTCTACCGGTGCTGGAAAGGGTTCGCGCGCCGTGCCTCGGGGCCCTGCGAGATGCCGGCCTTCGGTGCGATGAGCTGACGGATGTCGTGCTGGTCGGGGGCCCCACGCGGCTGGGGAGTGTGCGCCGGATGGCGCGCGAGATCTTCGGACGGGAGCCCGACGTGTCGATGCATCCCGAGGAAGTCGTCGCGCTGGGCGCGGCGATCCAGGCGGATGTGCTCTCGGGAAGGAACCGCGACGCGCTCCTGCTGGACGTGATCCCGCTCTCGCTCGGCATCGAGACGTACGGCGGCGTGATGTCGGTGCTGATCCCCCGGAATACGCGAATCCCGGCATCGGCGCGCGAGACGTTCACGACCTTCGTCGAGGGCCAGACGGGGGTGGATCTGCACGTTCTCCAGGGCGAAAGGGATCGCGTCGAGGACAACCGGAGCCTCGCTCGCTTCAAGCTCGGGGGTCTCGCCCCGGGCCCTGCCGGCTCAGCCAGGGTCGAGGTTACCTTCCTGGTCGATGCCGACGGGATTCTTCAGGCATCCGGCAGGGACCAGAAGACCGGCAGGGAGCAGTCGATCGAGGTGAAGCCGAGCTTCGGGCTGACGGACGCCGAGGTCGAGCGCATGCTCGTGGCCAGCGCCGAGCATGCCCGCGAGGACGTCGAGTTTCGGAAGCTCGTGGAAGCGCGGAACGAAGCCGAGCCGGTGGCGCGCGCGACCGAAAGGCGGCTCGCGGACGCCGAACGCCTCCTGGAGGGCCCCGAGCGGGCGGAGATCCGGGACCGCCTCGCGGAGCTCGAGAGGGCGCTGGCGGGACGGGACCCGGAGCGTATCCGCGAGCAGGCTCGCCTTCTCGACCGGGCGACGACCCGGCTGGCGGAGCTGCTGGTGCTGGAGGCGATCTCCGCTCGACAAGTGCCCCAGGGCTCGACTAGGGCTAGGAAAGAGTCATGCCCCGAGTGACGTTTCTGCCCGTCAATCAGACTGTCGAAGCGAACCGGGGGGACTCCATCCTCGAGACGGCGATCGCCTTCGACGTTCCGTTGCAGCACGCCTGCGGGGGTTTTTGCGCGTGTACGACCTGCCATATCCAGGTGAGGGCGGGCGCCTCGAATCTCTCGGAAATGGAAGAGGAAGAGGCCGACAGAATCGAGACCGTCAGTGGATTGACGAAGGCTTCCCGCCTGGGTTGCCAGGCGAAGGTCCTCGGCGACGTGACTGTCGAGATCGTCAATCTTGACGCATAATCTTGGGGCATGATCCCGGTCAGGGCAGCGGCTGCTCTCTATTGTATCGCTGCGGTCATTTCGCCCGCCCGGTCCGACGACGCGGTTCCCTCGGCGAAGCCCGTGCGCACGTTCACCTTTCGGCTGGCCGGTGAGCCCGAGACGCTCGACTGGAACCGGGCGCACACGACCGTCGAAACCTATCTCCTGATGAACCTCATGGAGGGCTTGGTCGCCTTCGACAAGGATCTGAGTGTAGTCCCAGCTCTCGCCAAGAGCTGGACCCGCAGCGAGGACGGCAGGGTATTCACGTTCAAGCTGCGGGAAGGGGTGAAGTGGTCCGACGGAGCTCCGCTCAAGGCCCAGGATTTCGTCTTCAGCTGGAAAAGGCTTCTCTCGCCGGTTACGGCGGCTTCGTACGCCTACTTTCTCTTCGACATCGAAGGAGCCGAGCTCTTCAACAAGGGGGCGTTGCAGGACTTCTCGGAGGTGGGGATCAAGGCTCTCGACGATCTCACGTTTCAGGTGAAGCTCGCGCGTCCGGTCGCGTACTGGCTCTATATTCCGACGTTCTGGGTGACCTTCCCGATCCGGCAGGACGTCGTTGAAAAGCACGGGGAGGCCTGGTCGAAGCCAGGTCGGATGGTGACGCTTGGACCGTATTCCCTCGCCGAGCACGATCTGGACTCCAAGATCGTCCTCAAGGCCAACCCGGGTTACTACGGCAAGAAGGGGAATCTCGACCAGATCACGGGTCTCATCGTCAAGGACGACTCCACGGCGCTCAGCCTCTACGAGTCCGGGAAGTTCGATTTTCTGACCGATCTTTCGACTCTGGATCTGAAGAGACTCGAGTCGAGGGCGGATTTTCGCCGGTTTCCCTACCTCAAGGTGGGTTACCTGGGCTTCACGGTGAACAAATTTCCCCTGACGAACGTGAAGGTTCGCCGGGCGATCGCGATGTCGATCGACAAGCGGAAGATCCCGGAAATCCTCCATGGCGGTCAGCAGCCAGCCGGTTCGCTCGTTCCGCCGAAGGTCCTCGGCCACTCGGCGACGATGGGCCTGCCCTTCAATCCAGGTCGCGCGAAGGCCGAGATGCTGGGAGCCGGCTTTCGGTCCGACCATGCGCTCCGGCTCGAGCTGGTGACGCCGAACTGGGACAAGCAGGTCACTCTTGCGCAGTTTATCCAGGCGGAGCTGAAAAAAAACCTGGGCCTGGAGATCGTCATCGAGACGTTCGACCACAAGACCTTCCGAGCGCAGCTGGATCTGCACGCCTACCCGCTGTTCGAGCACTCCTGGGGAGCGGACTACCCGGATCCGGACAACTTCCTGTCGATCTTCCTCAGCAGCTCCGGGAACAACCGGACGACCTGGAAGAAGGAGTCTTTCGACGAGCGAGTCCTCGTGGCGCGCAATCTGCTCGAGCCGAAGGCCCGGGAGAAGGCTTACCTCGACGCCCAGCGCATGCTCATCGAGGAGGAGGCGGTCATCCTTCCGCTTTACTACGAGCCCAACGTGGCTCTCGTGCGGCCGCGGGTGCGCGGGCTGGAGCTGAATCCGCTCAACTATCTCTACCTGAGGAAGGTGGATGTGGCGCCATAGTGCCTGGGTCCTCGCGCTGACGCTTTTGAGCATGCAAGTCCAGGCCGAGCCCGCTGGGTCTACGGCCGGCCCCACCTTTACCTTTCGGCTGCGCGACGAGCCTGAGACCCTCGACTGGAACCGGGCGCACACGGCGGTGGAGCGCTATCTGCTCCTGAATCTCATGGAGGGTCTGCTCACCGTCGATCGTTCGCTCAAGATCACTCCGGCGCTCGCGGAGTCGTGGAGCATCAGCGCCGACGGGCGTACCTACACGTTCAAGCTCCGGGAGGGCGTGAAGTGGTCGGACGGCGTTCCGCTTCGCGCGCAGGATTTCGTTTTCAGCTGGAAACGCCTCCTGGCCCCGGTCACGGCGGCGTCGTACGCTTACTTCCTTTTCGATATCGAGGGAGCTGAGTTTTTCAACAAGGGGACGATCCAGGACTTCTCGGCAGTGGGGATTCGCGCGCTCGACGACCATACGCTTCAGGTCAAGCTCATCCGCCCGGTGGCCCACTGGCTCTACGTCCAGACTTTCTGGGTGACCTTCCCGCTCCGGCAGGACGTCGTCGACAAGCACGGCTCGGGCTGGGAGAAGCCCGGGCGCATGGTCTCCCTGGGCCCGTACACGCTGATGGCCCACGATTTTGATTCGCGGGTGGTGCTGCGGCGGAATCCGCTCTATTACGGCCCCAGGGGAAATATTGCCGAGGTGGTGGGTCAGATTGTGCGCGACGACGCGACGGCCCTCACGCTCTTCGAGGCGGGAAAGTTCGACTTCCTGACCGACATCTCGACCTTCGACATGAAACGGCTCGCTCCGAGACCGGAGCTTCGCACCTTCCCCTACATGCGAACGGCTTACCTTGGATTCGCGGTCAATAACTACCCGGTCAGCAACCCGCGCGTGCGAAAGGCCGTCGCGATGGCCATCGATCGCAGGCGAGTCGTCGAGATCCTCCACCCCGGTCTCGTGACCGCCGGGGGCCTGGTGCCCCCGGGAATCCTGAGCCACGACCGGGCGATCGGGCATCCGTTCGATCCCGCGGGAGCGAAGGCGCTCCTGACGAGCTCGGGCTTCGATACGACGCAAAAGCCCCTCGCGATGGAGCTCGTGACCCCGAGCTGGGACAAGCAGATGATCATCGCTCAGTTCATTCAGAGCGAGCTCAAGAAAAATCTGGGGATCGAGGTCAGCGTCCAGTCCTACGATAACAAGACCTTTCGCGCGCAGGTGGACCTCAAGACCCATCCGATGATGCTCCTGGCCTGGGGCGCCGACTACCCGGACCCAGACAACATCCTTTCGGTCTTTCAGGGGTCCTCAGGCAATAACCGCACGGCGTGGAAGAGCGAGAAATTCGACCAGGAGACCGTTCGGGCGCGGAACCTCATGGACGCGGCCCAGCGGCTTCCGATCTATCGCGATCTCCAGAAGCTTCTGATCGAGCAGGAGTCCGTGATCGTTCCGCTCTATTACGAGGCGATCGTGGCCTTGATCCACCGAAGGGTGCAGGGTCTGGAGCTGAATCCGCTCAATGACCTTTTCATCCGGACGGTGAATATCGTGGGAGGAGGAAAGTGAGCGTCGGCCAGACCGCGGGCCCCTTCGTCGAGGAGGTGACCCCTGAGCGCACGGCAGCGTTTGCGTCGGGGGTGGGGCTGGCCGCCGGAGAAGTTCCGCCCACCTACCTCACGAGGCTCCGGCATGGCGAGCTCGAGCTTTTTCAGCGTCTCGGAATTTCACTGGAGCGCGTCCTGCACGGGGAGCAGGAGTACGTCTTCGATCGATCGCTGCGGGCGGGTGACCGCCTGAGCTACTTGACTCGGGTGTCGAGCTGGGTTCGCAAGCGGCGCGACATGGCGATCCTGGTCCTCGAGACGACCTACGAAGACTGCGCCCGGCCCGGGACGCGAGTGGCCCTGGCGCGCACCACGATCGTGGTGCGGGGAGAGCAGCCATGAGCGAGCTGACGTTGGGGGGAAAGGCCTTTCGGGCGATCACGCCGGAGGCGCTTCGGGCCTACGCCGAGGCGTCGGG
>CAYJTX010000080.1:0-11032 GCA_964372615.1 uncultured Bacteriovoracaceae bacterium
ATCCTGAGAAATCATCCGGTCGACGCCGGGATCCGGGACGTCCAGATGCGGAGCCCGGACGAGGGACTCAAGTACATCCCGAAGCTGCTCGAGGTCGATCGTGATCTCGCGATCGTGATGAGCAGCGGGCTCACGGACTTCAATACGGTGCGCGAAGCGATGCGCCTCGGAGCTGCGGACTACGTCCCGAAGAATTTCGATCCAGCCGAGCTGGTCATCACGCTCACGAAGGTTCTCGAGCGCCGCTCGCTGCTCCGGAAAAGTGAACAGCAGAACTTCGAGGCCGTCTCGAACCAGCGACAGCACGTGCTCGTAGGCAACAGCCCCGCCATTCAGAAACTACGGAAAACACTCGACACGATCCGCGACAGCAACGTGAACGTCGTCATCACGGGCGAGACTGGAACGGGAAAGGAAGTCGTTGCCCGACAGCTTCGCCCCACGCTTCCGGACGGCACCCTCGCTCCGTTCGTCGCCGTAGACTCCTCGACGATCCAGAGCTCGACGGCCGAGAGCATTCTGTTCGGACATGAGAAGGGCGCCTTCACGGGAGCAGACCGCGCGACGAAGGGAATCTTCGAGGAATCTGACGGCGGCATCGTTTACTTTGATGAGATCGCCAACATGCCGCTCGAAATCCAGGCGAAGCTCCTGCGGGTTCTCCAGGAAAAGGAGATCACCCGTCTCGGCTCGTCCAAGCTCATCAAGCTCGAGTTTCGCGTCGTCTGCGCGACGAACCGCAATCTCGAAGGAATGAGCCGCGAAGGGCGATTCAAGGACGACCTCCTTCAGCGCCTCAACGTCGTCCCGATCGACCTACCCCCGTTGCGAGAGCGCAAGGAGGACACCCCCGAGCTCGTCCGCCACTTCGTATCAAGGCACACGGGCCGCGAAGCAGCGCTGACGTTCACCGACGAAGCCCTCGCGCTGATGACGTCTTACTCCTGGCCCGGAAACATCCGAGAGCTCTCGAATCTCGTCGCCTACCTCACGGCGATGGCGGATTCGCCTGAGATCGACGTAGCGGACCTGCCCCCGAAGTTCCGGGACGCGGCGACCCGTTCGGCGAGCGGAGCAAGCACGGCTCCTTCCGAAGGGGGAATCGCGGCGGCCGCCGCCGATGCGTCGGGGACGTTTTACGAGCGCGTCGCGCGGTTCGAGAAGGAGATCCTGGGCGACGCCTATCAGAAGGCTGCCACCAACGTCAGCCGCATGGCCTTGAATCTTGGGATGGACCGCTCGCACCTCTACGTGAAGCTTCGGGAGTACAAGATCCACTCGACACGCGGACAGAAGGACGCCGAAGCCTAGCAGGCTCCTGAAATACAGCGGCAACTCAGTCCACGCCTCTTGGCGGGCTGGTCATCCTGACCCGCGCGCCAAGGGAGAGGTACTGGGCTCGCTCTCCCTTATTTCAGGAGCCTGCTAGGCTGGAAAAGCTCACCGGCCTCGCAACGCCCTCGACACGCCCGTGAGGAAGATCCAGGTGGTCGCGAGGCGCGCGACCGAGGCGACGACCCAAAGCGCCGGGAAGCCCCCCCAGGGAGCAAGCCAAACCGAAAGCCCCCCTCCGAGAAGCGCCCCCGCGGCTCCCGAGAGGCCCGAGACGAACGCGTAGATCGAGAAATGCGCGGCGCTCGCGCCCGCGGGCGACGCCCTCAAAAGCAACGTGGTTACCGCGAGCTGAAACCCCGACCACGCCATCCCGTTCACGAAAAACTCTACGGGGGCAACCCCTTTCACCCACTCCACGCTCCTCACGACGTAGGGAAGGGGTGAAACGGAGATCAGAAGGCAGCAGATCCAGAGCACCGGCAGGGCACCGCCCTTGCGGTCAACGCGACTACCCCAAAAACCTGCGGCCAGTAGGCATCCCAGATTCGTCAGGGTCGCCCAGACGGCGATCCAGCTCATCGGTATCGCGAGATCCCGGGTGTAGTAGTACGGAAAATAGGGCCCGGCGAGCTGGATCGCGCCGTTGAATGCCGCGCCGAAAATCACGATCCGCCCGAACAGCGTGCCCGTGAGAAGCTCGCGCCAGGCCGCCCGGAATCCGGTTGCCGAGACCTCTGCGCGCGCTCTGCCGCGATTCTCGGGCGCGGGCACCTTGGAAAGCAGGCTCGTCGAAACAGCACCGGCAACTAGGGCGAGCACTCCCAGCGCCGCGTAGCCCAGGTACAGGCCCTGCGGCTTCCACCCCACCCAGGCCGCGCCCAGGAGATTCGCCGCAATCAGGCCCAACATGACGTAGCGCTGCCGCGCACCCAGAAAGCGACCCTGGATCGAGCCCGGAATCAGATCGCGGATCCAGGCCATCCACGCCACCGCTCCCGAGCTGCTCAGCAGGGTCGCGATACACGCGGTGACCGCCATCGCCCCGAACCAGGCATGGGTCGGGAATGCCTCGCCCGAAGCCGCAGTCCGATATCCCCAGTACGCAGCCAGCCCGAGGGGCACGAGCCAGAGCGAACGACCCACCATCGCGACGCCCAGTACGTACCTCTTCACAGACTTCACCCGAACGAGATACCGGACGCCAAAGAGCTGGCCCGCGCTCCCGATCCACGGCAGCGCCGTGATCAGCGTGACCCAGACGACCGGAATGGCGAGCTCACCGGCGAGCCCGCTCAGGTAAGAGCCTCCGATCCAGGTCTCGTAGGCCAATGCGAACGAGGCCTCCCAGCAGAGCAAGCTGAAAGCTGACCGGATCTCTGGGCGCTTTCGCCGATCCTTCATGTGAGTCGCTGGATATCACGGGAAGGGCGGCACTCCCAAGTCCGCGTCTCTTCAGCGACTCATCCCCATCCCGCAACGTTTTACGGGCTCTGACCGTTGAATCCCCAAGGAGAATTCCGCGATGACTCAACCCATTTCCCACGGCCGCTGGCTGCCGGTCACGGCCTCGCTCTTTCTTGCAGCCGCCGCGGCGCCTGGAAAGGCAAGTGCAATTGGCTTCAACCCGGACACGGGCGAGACCGTCGGGGGCGCAACCGGCCTACCCGGATCGAACAGCGGCGCCTCATCCACGGCAAGCGCATCCGACGCTCTTTACGAGCAGTTCGAGTCCGAGATCGAAGCGCCTGACGGAACTGCCCCCGGCGTCGAAGCACTCTGCGATTTACACGAGGTGGGCGGCGTCTCGATCGCCGTGGTCGAAGACGGCCTCGTGTCGCAGTTCCATTATTACTGCGACGAGGATCGGAAAAAGGGCATCCGGACGACGGCGAACACGCTTTACCAGGCCGCGTCGACGACTAAGTTCGTCTCGTCGCTGACGATCGTCGAAGCCGATCGCCAGGGAATCCTGGACCTCAGTCGCAAGATGACGAGCTACGCGGATGATCACCCGAACAGCACTCTCGACAAATGGCGAGACCAGAACTTCACGAATGCCGAGTCGAGCTATCCGGACGATATGTCCCTGCGACGCCTGCTCAACCACTCCTCGGGCCTGGATACCCATTCGATCGGCACGCAGCCCGCCGGCTTCACGAAGTCGATGAAGGAGATCCTGATCGGAACCTGGCCCTTCACCAACGGCGTGCAGCCGCTCTGGGAGCCGGGTATCGCCTACTCCTACTCCGGCGGCGCCTTTACGCTCGCCGAGCACATCCTCGAGCTGGAGAGCGGCGACGCCTTCAAGGATTTCGCCACTCGCGAGACTCTGGATCCGCTCGGGATGACGAAGAGCACCTTCGAGGACGCGACGACCTCGCTGCCCAACCTCGCTCGCGGCTGCAGCCGCGGGATCTGCCTCTGGGAGGTCATGCAGACGAAGGTCAAGGCTGCCGGAGGGCTGCTTGCGAACGTCAACGAGTACGGCAAGCTCGTCGCGACCTTCATGAACGGCGGCGTGGACCAGAACGGCGTGCAGAAGATCGACCCCGAAAACATTCGAACCGTGCTCAAACCGGCGATCCACAAGGACAGCTCGAACTCCGCCTGCTCGACAACCGGCGCGACGAAAGCGGTGAGCCGCGGCGGCGCGACCGTGACCGAGACCTGCTTCGACGGCAAGTACCAGCAGATCCTGCTTGAGGGATCTTCGACCTGGGGTGACGGGCTGGGTGTGATGGTGAGCTCGAACGTCTGGCACGCGGACGGACGTCCGGCGGTCCTTTATCACAACGGTTCGCAGGACGGGTTCCGGGCCTTCTTTCGCATGGATCGAAACCGAGACGTCGGGATCGTCGTCATGATCAACGGACTCGACTGGAAAAAAAGAGGGGTCTCCTACGGGGCGAGCACGCTCCTGTCGGCAATCGACTCAGCATTCAACGAAGTCTACCGCTGAGCCGGACTGTGGGAAATCCGGCACCTCACATCTGACTGGGCCGCCGCTCTTGCATGAAGACATCTCGTATTTGTCCTAATTATTTGAATCTAATGAAGATCATACTTGATTACGACACTTGCCTTGAATGGTGCGGCGAGTTAGGACTCCGGCCAGTCTCAATCCCTAGAAGGGGTCTTATTGAATGAGGAAGTTCATCGCCGGGGGTCTGTTGGCCATGTCTTTCGGAAGTCTCGCGCCCGCGCGCGCGGCTGAAATGATCGAAGCCGGCCACACCAACCAGGTTTTCGTTCTGAAGCACCCGTCCCGTGGCGCTGCGTTCGTTCGTACATCCGACAGCGATCGCCTCGTAAACCTCGTTGAGAACGAGGGCTACGAAGTCGTCGCCCGCAACACGGCTCGCGGCCCCGAGCCGGTCGTCGCCGACGTGGTCCCCGAGGAGCTCGTCAACGAGGAGCTCGCGAGCAACGCGGCCCTTTCGACGGTCATGAGCAGCAACCGCCCCCGTCGCGCGGGCGATATCTTCGACATCGGCCTCGGCCTGAACATCGGTCTCACGCCCGGCGGGAAAGTCCGCCTTCTGGCGACTCTGGATAACGGACTCGTCGTCGGAGTCGATCTCGATGTCGGGACGATCATCTTCATCAGCGACGCGACCATCAGCGGAATTCTGGGCTACAGCTTCGAAGTCGGTCGCCATATCATCCGCCCTTACCTCACGGTGGGCGGAGGAAGCTCGGCGATCTTCGCGCTTTTCGCCTTCGCCGAAGGACGCATCTTTCACGGCGGCATCGGCTTTGAGTGGAAGCCAGCCCGCTGGTTCGGCCTGGGCCTGGAAGGCGGCGTCAACGTGTTCGACTGCACGAATTGCGACGCCACCGTGGCCTATCCGTACGCGCGCCTGACCGTGATGTTCTACTTTTTCTGATCTCGAGTGCGCGGGGTACCGTCGACAGCACCTGTTGGCGGTACCCGACACACCCATCCCTCGAAATCCCGGGTCAACTGCTCCTGGCGCCTGTCGCTGCAACGCAGCTGGCGCGCCGCGACTAGCCCGCTGTACAATGGCGGCAGTTCATGGCCGCCCTCCTGCTCGCCCTTTCGTCGCTGCTTCTGACCGTCCCGGCTTCCACGGCGCATTCTCCTCGCCCTGTCCGCTCGGTCGCTCCATCGGTCCGACCCTCGACTCGTGTATCGCCCTCTCCGACCGTCGCGTCCGTGGATGATGACGAGATACTCCGAAATCTCGACTTCTTTTCCTTCATGGACGCTGCCGAGCACCAGGACTTGTCCGGCTTAGAAAATGAAGAGGGTGAGCAAGAGGAAGACGAGGACTAGCTAGGGACTGGCACCGACGTCTCGGGTGGAAGATGGAGCGCTGCGAGTGACGAGGCCAGAGGCACCAGACGACTGTGCCTGAGCGTCGCGAAGCTCCTGCGGCGGACTCTTGCCGACGATCTGAACAATCCACGGGATCGATCCCAGCTCGAAGTCGGAAGTCTGCGAGCCCGTCGCCAGATAGATCGTGCGAAAACCAGCCTCGAAGTACCGACGGGATACCTCTTCACCGCGAACGCCGTCGCCGAGATCCGAGTCGATGTAGATGGGAGTGTCCCGCGCGATCCGCGCCATCTGGGCCTCGAACTCATCGGCTCCCGCGAAGGCCAGAAGTGTCCGGCCACGCTTGTCGGCGGCGCTCTTCCAGATCAGGTGCACGAGCAGGTCATCGTCGATCAGCACGCAGTCAGGCCGGGCCATCGTGTCGTCCGCACGCGAAACTCGAACCGGCACGAAGCCCGCAAGCCCCTTCGGAACCATTCGAATTCCCTGCTCCTCGCAACGGGCGCGAATCGCCGCGTCTTCGAATCGGCTGGACACCATCACGCTGCGAGCCTGAAGGTCAAACTCCTCGATCCAGTCCAAGCCGCTCAGCCGCTCTCCCTTGAGCTCGAAGTCGACCAGGTAGAGAGGCGGCTCCCGGAAACGCGCGCCTCGCGCCTCGACGCCACCTTCCTGCGCCCTCACCCAGCGCGCGAACTCCTCGCCCCCGTGCAGGTGAACGAGGTTGATGCCAGCAGGTAGCCGGCGCGCCCAAATCTCGTGGATCGACTGGTCGTCGTCCAGGATGACCACCGTCTGCCCCGTCTCGAGCCTGAGCTCCGTAAGGAACCACTTCGGAGCCTGCTGCCTGGGCAAGGACAGGGTGATTGACGTTCCCTGGCCGATCTTGGAATGAATCTGGAGCGAACCGCCCCAGCGCTCGGCGGACTCGCGCGCGTGAAAAAGTCCGAGCCCCGAGCCTCCCTGCTTGTCGTGGGTTTCGCCCTTCTGACCCAGGCGTGCCACCACTTCTTCGGGAATCCCCTTGCCGTCATCCTCTACGCTGATCTCGACGCGGCCCTCGCGCTCCTGAACTCTCACCCGAACCCGGCCTCGAACATCGATCGCCTCAACCGAGTTATTGATCAGGTTGGAGAGCATGCGTTTGAGAATCGAGGAATCAACGTTCGCGAAGAGCCCGTAGGCGCTCTGGCCCGCGCGGGTCTCGATGTGCAATCCCTGACGCGCCCGGAACTGAGCCCGCTTCTCGGAAACAATCTGCTCAACGACACCCGGCAGGTGATCGAGCCCGATTTTTTCGGCGGCCGCCTCTTCGTCTTCTCCGCGCGTCACCGCTCGATTCCGGGAAAGCAGGTTATTGGCGATGTCCTTGATGCGCTGAGCGGCCTCGCGGACGAGAATCCGTTTCTCCTCTGGCAGGCTGTCGAGGTCGTCGACCACCATCTCGAGCGCAGCGAGCGGAGAGCGAATGTCATGCGCCACCTGCGAGGCGAGCGACGCCACGGCGGCGTGAGCCGCATACTCCGATCGGACCTCCTCCACCACTCCCTCGCGATCGAGCGCGATCGCGTTGAAAATGGCGCCGATGAAGAAACACATGAAGCCGATGCCGCTGGCCGGCATCGAGACCGGCAGCCGGCCGTTCAGGAGCTCGTAGATGTCCCAGCCTCCCAGAAGCATGAGCAGCATCCCGCCCGTCAGAAGCGACAGAAGCGCGGGCGACCGCTCCGCAAAAAACCGACGGCCCACCTGGGTGACCATCCACGCACCCTGGGCGATGATGGGCAGCCCCCAGACTCCGAAGAGCTGCGCGATGCGGGTCGTGCTCCAGGACTCGTTCGTATAGCCGGGAAGAGCGGCCGCGATCGCGACGACGGCGAACGTCCAGGCGGCGAGCCAGCGGTCGACCTTCCGCCCCAGGACACCGTCGAGGAAACGAAACAGCAGCCAGGCTGAGACCGCGGTCGTCGCCACGTGGAACCTGAGCCAGACGTTTGAGAGCGGAAACGCGATCCGATAGAGGAGAAAGGTGTTGAGCAAAACGACCGCCGAGATGCCCAAACCCATCTGAGTCAGGGAGCGGAGCCGAAGGCGCGAGACTTCCCGGTTGAACGGATACAGGCGAACCAGCGCGAGAAAGACGATGACGAAACCGAACGGCAAGAACTCATAGAGGTTCGCGCCCGCCGCGTTCCAGCTACGCTGAAATCGGGGCCCGTGATCGACGAAGCCGACCGTACCGAAGGATCGCGAAGAAGCGCGGACCGAGACGAGCGCTTCGCTGCCGGGGGGCCCGAGCACATCCGGCCGGACGAAGTACGTGCGCTGGTGGAAGAACTGCCATTCCAGGCTGGGCACCATCTGGGTGTTGCCCACCTCGACTCCGTTCACGAACGTCCGGTCGACGTCGGCCACTCGGCCCAGGTCCAGCACAAGCCCGTGCTCAGCGCCCTTCTCGGGCACCTTCACCTGACAGCGGAACCAGACAGCGCCTATTCCCTCGGGAGCGCCGGCGCGGCCACCGACCTTCCAGGCCGAGTCGTTCAGGCCGGGTGCGGCCAGGGTCGACGAATCGGTCGAGCCCACCGCTGCCTGATACCGGCAGGAAATGTGCTCAGCGGAGCTTGGATTCGGTGTCTTGGAAGTCATATTCCCCAGCCACTTTGCCGTCGAATCGCATCACGAAGCGCAGCGGAAGCTTCGTCTTGCGGTCGATCTCCATGTCGAACTCAGTGAACGCTCGAGGCACCTTGAGCTTCAGAGGCTCCTTTCGAACGAAAAGGTCGCGGAACGACCCGAGTTTGTCCCGGTTATGAAAATAGATGACGTAGGCGAGGGTCGCGAACCGCTCCTCGATCGGGAACACCGACTCGCCGGGCTTGAGATCGATCGTCTCCTCGCCCGGAAGATGCGGCGCATAGCGCACCCGACAAGGCTCGCTGGGATTCTGCTCGCCGTCGAAGGTCACGCCCCCGGTGGCGCTCGTCCGGAGCGTGGGCAGGTGCTTGCCGAGCGCATAGGCGAGGTAGTCGAAACCGGCCCTGTTCAGCGTGAACACTTCGTCGTCGATGACCTTTGAATCAAAGAGCGACATACGCCCCCCGACCGCAAGCGAGGCGACGCCATTGACGATCAGGCCCAAGCCCGCAGCCTTTCCGAGCTTGACCTCAACCTCTTCGCCAGCGGTGTATCCGACGGTCATGCCGTTGTTGCGAATCCCGGTGGTACCCTCGTTCAGGTATCGAAATACCACTCGGCGAGGCTTCTCGAACTCGAGCCCGATCTTCTCGTCGTGGAGGATGTCTCCGTCGAGATCGAACTCCCGCTTGATCATCGTCGTGCGGTAGGAGCCGACCTTCGAGTAGGAGCTTACGAAATCCTCGACGCACTTGAGCGCGAGAGGATCGCTGGCGGCGGACGCGAGGGCAGGGAACGACAGGGCAGCAGTCAGAGCTGCCAGTACGATCCCGTGATGACCCCTCCCGTGCCGAACGAACATAGAAAAACTTTTCTCCCCTGGACCTGATCCCAGTGCAGGCTTAGAACCACCCCAACGGTTGCTACGCCGCAGTTACCTACCTCATGGCTCCGGTCGATGAATCCCGGCTGCTTCGCGAAAGCGTCCTTCCGGACCTCCTCCAGAATCTTGGGGTTGACCTGGTGGAGAATCACGTGGTCGGCGGGGGATTGTCCCTCGAAGAACTCCTCCGAGAAGGCTTTCGCCTGACCCGCTAATTGTAATGCTTTGCGTCTATCAAATTTCAAACCAAGAGCATCTTCAAGATCTTGATCTTTCAGATCTTTCAATAGATCCCGAGTGCGGTGCCCCAGTTCGACGAGTACAACGTCTCTTACATCGGAGTAGTGGATTGTGCAATGCTTCAAGAGTCCCTTCGAAGCGTCCTCTGTTGGCTCGATCACGCACCCAAACGCCCCGTCAGAAAATCCGGAATGCAAAGAGGATCGGGTACTTACTGCGCGTCCGGCCGTGTCCGCGGCGAGAAATAATACCCGACTTCCAGTAGCAGCTACCCACTCCGCCGCGAGGCTCAGGGTGGTGATCGATGCGGCGCAGCCCTGTACGATGTCATGAGTGGGAACTCGGCTCAAAACGGTAGGAAACATCGACTGAAGCATCTGGCCCAGCGAAGGGCAAAGTCGATCCGGCGTGGTCGTGCAGACGAAGAAGCGAGAGAACTTCAGCGGGCGGCCCGCCTTCTCCTCCTCGGCGAAGACTCGCTCCAGCATCACGCGAGAAAGGTTCGAGACGTCCTTCGGAAGCCGCGCGCTCTCTTCCGGAAAGCCCGGACCGCCGCTGAGATGCCGCAGTGATCGGATCTGCACGCCTCTCATCGCCCTGATCGCCTCACTGCGACCGAACCATGGAAAGAAATGTCGGGCGAGGCGTGGCCACAGGCGATCGCGCCGAAGTGACGGTCACCGATAGTCAGGGGGATGACAAACCAGCGCTCCGCCTCACCCTTCATCGCCGGAGGGGGGGGGGACAGGATCTGAACCTGTCGGGGATCCCCCGGCAAAAAGCCCACCGAGTACGCGTCGGCCGGCAGCTTCCGGGCCGAACCGAGCGCCTTGGAAAATGCCTCTTTCGCTGTCCAGCAGCGATAGAACGCTGCGACTCTCTCATCTTCGGGCAGCTCGCAGAGGCGCGCGCGCTCCGGGGCGGACAGGCAGCGCCGCGCGAGCGACAATACGTCGGCCGACGGGTTGAGACGCTCTACGTCCACTCCGACCTGCGCATCCATCGAGAAGGCGAAGAGGGCGACGTCCCCGCAGTGGGAGACGCTGAGACGAAGCACTCGGTCAGCCAGCTGTGTGCGGATAAAGAGGGTTCCGTTCGGGCCGGACTCCAGCGTCAGTGACTTGCCCTGAAGGCCGAAGTGTTCGGATAAGATTCTCAGAAGGGCTCTGCGGGCGGTCAAACCGATCGGCTCGTTCGAAGTTGAAGTCGAGCGATCACCCGAAAGCTCGCACGCCCAAACCTGAATGTGGGGTCGCCTTTCCGTTCGGACGGATGGCTCGCCCTGGAGGGCGACCGAGGGGAATGCCGAGTTGAACCGCACCATACGACCCTGGGGTTGAGCAAGGAGCGGGCCAGAGCGACACCGGTTCCCGACTTCAAAACTAGGACATTATGCTCTAATAATAACCTTTAAATTCATAGCACTATATAATTGACACAATGCGTTTATCTCCTGTTAACCCGCTGCGGCATGAAAAAGGTATAGACCGTTGTGGGTGCTCGCCCACAACTTCGAAAGTCAGCCGTGACCCTTTCCGTCACCGGACCCGAATGGGAATCTTGGGTACCTGTGGTTTCGGCAACAGCCTGACTCCCAACCGAGCGCAGGTCCTTACGACCTCGGGGTCTTCGAATCT
>CAYJTX010000081.1:0-10603 GCA_964372615.1 uncultured Bacteriovoracaceae bacterium
ATCTCTTCAACGGATTGGTGAACTTGTAGTCATCAAAGACGCTGGCGATCTCGTCAACCTTGTTGACCAGGCTCACCGGGATGTAATTGTCGATGACCACGACACCCGAGATCCCGGCGGGTCCATGGGCCCCACGCTTGTGGACGGGAACGAGGCACCGGATCAGATCACCGTTGCCGACGTGCTGGATCACGGAGACCTTTTCGCCGCCAAACGAACGATCGAGAAGATCCAGGGAAAGCCTGGGGTAGCCGAGCGGGAGATCCGGAACCAGGTCCCGCTGCACGAGTGCCCTTTCATCCAGGGGGTCCGCGTAGAATTCGATCGCGTCGAGCGCGAGCAGCTCACGCTGTGACTCCAGATAACCTTCGATCCACGCCTCCAGGGGGCGCTCCTCGCCGTGGATTCTCTGTGCGATCCCCTTGGCGACATGGTCCGCGAAGTGCATCGCGGTCTGCTCGGTGCTCCGGTAGTAGGTTCGGGTGATCTCGAGCGAAGCCTGCAACGTGTTCTGGATCTTGATCGAGAACCACTTGTCGAAGCTCGAGTTGATGTAGAGAGCGGAAATGAAGAAGAGCATCAGGGTGGGCGTGATCGAGAACCCCAGAAAGGCGATTACGAGCTTGGTCTTCAACCGGGAGCCGAGAACTTTTCTGCGCCGCTCGATGAAGAGCTTGCCGATGTTCCGGAACACCAGCCAGACCAACGCGATCAGGACGACGAGATTGAAATTCAGGAGGCCGAAGAAGAAAATCGAGTTAACGAAGGGGAGCGTGCTGGAGATTTTCGTGAGCCGGAACTCGGCCACGGTGAGTACGGCGAAGAGGATCGCCAGTCCGAAGATTGCCGCCCACTCCCGCTTACGCTTGCGCTTCTCCCGCGAATCGAGCGGCGGATTTGCCTCTTCGCGGACGAGGTCGGTCATCTCACCTTATTGCCGCACGGCCGCGACCTTCGCAAGTCGCTGAATCACCTGAGAAACCCCGCTCTTCAGCTGGGACTCCGCGACGATCTCGACCAGAAAGTCGGGGATCGAAGTCGCGAAGTCCGCGAGGAGGAAGTAACGAACATAGATTCTTCCGTCGGGAAGGGACAGCATGTACCAGGAGCCGTCCAGGCGCCTGAACGCGGGGTCTTCGACCTCAGGCCACGAGCTCCTCTTCGCGATCAGCTGCCACTCGTTCGCCGCTCCTCCCGTCGGCAGATCCCCGGTCACTTTCACCTCGAGATAGTGCCGAGACTCCTGACCAGCCGTTCTCATGAAGGTCCACGTATAAAGGTAGTCTCCGGCCCGATCGACGACTCGGCTGGCCAGCACGTTGGGCATCCCCATCTCGCGGTAATGGTCAAAATCGGAAGAAGCCGAAACCAAGCGCGAAAACGACACTTTTTTGAGGACCCACGACGCATCCACCCTGTAGACGCCCCGCGTAGATTCATAGCGGACGCTCGGTTCCAGCTGGTTGGCGAGCTCGTCGAGCCGGGCGGCATGTCGGGGATCAATATCAAGTCGCGATTCGTAGGCCTCGGCCCAGCGACAGACAGAAAATCCCAGAAACGTGAAACAGCTCAGAAGAATCAATCGCTTCATGCGGCGCACACTAATCGCGACGACCCGACACAGCCAACTTAATTATTCGGCTGGTAACCCAGCCCATTAGACCTGGGTATGAATCTCTATCTTATTATTATTGCTAAGTTTTGCGGCCTGCAGCGCCTCTCTGGCCCGGAGATAGGTGGGAGCCAGTCCAGCTTGGCCACTCGCACCCAGGCAAGGCGCCAGTCCCATCGAGAGCCGAACCCTGCGGGAATGGCGACCCAAGCGAATCTCCTCCGCCTCAACGCTGGTTTGAATCCGCTGAGCGACCCTTTCGGCTCCGGCCAGATCCGCTTCGGGCAGCACCACGACAAATTCGTCCGCGCCGACCCTGCCCACCCGATCGATCGGACGCAAGCAACTCTGGATTCTCGCCACGACCTCTCGGAGCACATCCGATCCGAACTCGAAGTCGTGACGCTCGTTGACCTGATGGAAATCATCGATGTCGATGACCAGAACGCAGGCCGACTTGGCGAAGCGACCACAGCGCCGGATCTCTTCCTCACCCCTCTTGAAGACCGCCCGGAAACCGAGCAAACCAGTGAGCTCATCGACCGTCGCAAGCTCATCGATTCGGCGACGAGCTTCCCTCAGAGTGTCTTCCTGGTCCTTGAGGCGAAGGACGACTCGAATACGGTCCGTCAGATCACGTGCGCGAAAGGGTTTGGACAGGAGATCGTCGGCGCCGGCCTGGAGGGCCCGCAGGGCCGATTCGGAACCGAGATCCGCGCTCGAAAGCACGATCCCAAGGTACTGCTCGACCGACGCTGACCGCAACCGCGGGATGAGCGCCCCGTCCGAGAGCACCACGATGGCTGGGCTCCAGGCCTTCACCCGGCGCACCGCCTCCTCCCCCGATCCGGCGACGCTCGGGGTATGGCCTGCGGCACCGATGAGCTCGACCAGCAGGTCAGCCGAGTCCCGATCCGCCTCGACGACTAGGACTCTTCTCATTTCACGTCCCCACGGGAAGTATTGAGCATCTCCAGCATCAGGCGCGCCTCCTGGTGGTCGAGCTGAATCTCGAGCACTCTCTCAAATTCCGCGCGAGCAAGCTCGATGTCACCTTTCCTGTTGTAGAGGCGCCCGAGGTGAAAATGCAGCTCCGCACTGAAGCCCACCTGACGAACGCCGACCTTCAGGGTCGCGATGGCCTTCTCCTCGTCTCCGGAGAGCTCATACGCCGAGGCCAGCCGCACGTAACCCTTGAGATTGCCGGGATTGAGCTCGATCGCCCGGCAATAGGAGACGATCGCATCCTCCCAGCGACCCAGGCGCGCGAGCGCCTCCCCGACACCGCGGTGGCCGATATCGCTCTCAGGATCAATCGCAAGCGCCCCCTGGAACGACAGCCTCGCGCGATCGGGCCGAGCGTGCTCGAGAAGCTTCATGCCCTCGGCGAGCAGGCCGCTGATCTTCTTCGACAGCTCAGCACGCGCGGTCAGCCGGTCGATTCGTTCCCTCAGGTCCTTTCCGGAGAAAGGCTTCATGAGGTAGTCGTCGATGCTGGAATGAGCAGCCTGCAGCACCTTCATTCTCTCGATCGAGACCTGGCTCGTGATCATCAGGAATGGAATTTCCGAAAGGGTCCGACTGGCCTTGCAGGTACGCAAGAGCTCGAGCCCGGTCACCTCCGGCATCTCCCAATCGGAGAGGATCAGCGAGACACCCTCACCGTGGGTCTGGAGGTACTCGAGCGCCGATCGCCCCTCGCCGAACGCGACGACCTCCCGAAAACCGAAACGCCGGAGGTACTCCACGATCATCTCTCGAGCGTCCTTGTCGTCGTCGACCGCCACGGCGACGCCCCCCTGCAACGTCGCCTTCTTCGCGAGCAGCACGTCGATCTTTTCTTTCAGGACCTGAAGCCGGAACGGCTTGACGACGTAGGCGTCCACGTAACTCTCGGCCGCCAGTATCACCTTCTCCGCCTCCTGGGAGACCGGGCTCGTGGCGATCAGAAACGGAACCGTGGATCGAGCGGGATCGGATCGCACCCGCCGAAGGAGCGTCAGGCCATCCATGAACGGCATGTCCCAGTCCGAGATCACGAAGCTGATCGTAGGGTGCATGTCGAGGCGAAGAACGGCCTCCTCCCCGTTCTTCGCCCTCTCGATGCGAGTATGACCCAGGGATTGCAGGTACTCGACGATCATCGCCAGACTGTCTTCGTCGTCGTCCACGACTAGAAAATGGAGGGGTTTTGGGGTCACGATTTGATCGAGGCCCCGGACGCGGGGATCCACACGGTGAATTCGGTTCCGGCGCCAGGACTGGATTTCACGGTGATCTCTCCGCCATGCGCCTCGATGATCTCGCGCGAGACGGAGAGCCCAATTCCGCTCCCCTGATCGCCCTTCGTGGTGAAGGCGTACTCGAAAATCCGCGGCAGCACATCGGCTGGGATTCCATTACCCGAGTCCGCCACCGTAATCCTAACCCCGGGTACTGATGTCGAGCTCGGGGCGGACGCCATGCGGATACCGAGCGTACCACCGCCTGGAGGCATGGCCTGGACCGCATTGATGAACAAGTTGAGGAAGACCTGCGCTATTTTTCCCGTATCGATGGAAATCTCCGGATCGCCATCGGTGCTTTTACTGACGGTTACGTTTGCCTTGACGAGCTCGTGCTGCACCAGACTGAGCGCCTCGTCCAGCGGTACGGAGGCTCTCACCCGATGAAGCTGGGGGGTGAGCCTGGAGATCGTCTGAAGATTCCGGACGATGACGCTCGCCCGATCGGCGGCCCGAAGAACCACCTTGAGGTGGTCATGGATCTTGACCACATCCGTTTCCAGAAGCGCCAGATCCGTCTTTCCGATGATCCTCAGGAGGATATTCCCGAATTCGTGACCGATCCCGCGCGCGACCTGGCCGATGCCGGCGAAGCGCTCGCTGCGCACAAGCTGCTCGTGCATCTCCTCGACCTGGCGACGACGGTTCCAGGACGCGATCATTTGCCGGGCCTTTTGTAGAATCTCCCCGCGGGTGAAAGGCTTGTTGAGATAGTCCCACTGGTCCTTGAACTGACCGCCGAAGAGCGACTGGATCTCGTCGACCGAGCGGTCGTGATAGGCCGTAACGACGACCGTATGGATCGTCGGGTCGATCTCCTGGACCCTTCGAATCGTCTCCAGTCCGTCGATTCCCCCTTCGAGCTTCACGTCGAAAAATCCGCCCGCGATCTGGCGACCTGCATCTTTCTCGCGCTTCGCAAGCTCAATCGCCTTCTCGCCTGTTCCGGCCAGCAGGAGCGTGTAGCTCTCCGCTTCCGTGGCCCTTGTGGCGAATTCCGCAGGCGAGGAGCGGCTCGAGCGCCGCGCGGGCTTGCCGGCTTCGCTCGAGGCCAGGAACTCGGCATAGCCCTTCAGCGTCTCGGGCTCGTCATCAACAATCAGGAGAGTTCTATTCATGAGTTCACCGGGGGAAACCAAACCAGGAATGTCGTACCCTCGCCTTCGCGCGTCTTTTCGACCTCGACGTCGCCTCCGAACGCGCGAACCAGGCGCCGGGTGATGCTGAGGCCGAGACCCGTCCCCTCATCCGCCGACTTGGTCGTGAAACTGGGCTCGAAGACCCGCTGCAGGTCCTCTCGCCGAATGCCGCCTCCGTTGTCTTGAATTCGAATTTCCACTCGAGTGCCGTTGCGGCGCGTGCTCACGCGGATCTCGCCCGCTCGGCGGCCCGCCTGGTCGATCGCCTGGTAGGCATTTCGCACGAGATTACTGAAGACCTGCACCAGCTCGTCGGGATCCGAGATTACCTGGAAAAGCTCCCGGGGATCCGCGCTGTAGTCCTTCACCAGGGTGGTTTTTCTCTTCGTGAAGATATCGGAGAGCGCAAGCGCAGTATCGTCCAGGGCAACGTGGACATCGACCGGCCTCCGCTCTCCGCCCACCCGCGCCAGGGCCCGCATCGAGTTCACGAGCCGGGTGATTCTCTCCATCTCGCGCCTGAGCATCTGGATGTCTTCGGTGCAGTGGAGTCCCCGCTCTCGAAGCGTTCTGGAAACCCCCAGGAGGTTTCCGAGATCCTCCTCAACGAGCCTCCTGGAACCCTCGACCGGCCTCTCCAGGTCGGCGCGCAGGCCATCCCAGCCCCCTGATTCGTAGGCCCTCTTCCAGCCGGATACGACGTCGTCGAGGAGCTTCAGGTCCGTGTCGGCGCCCTGGCTCACGCGCCCGAGCAGCTTCTCGATCCGGATTCCCATGTTGTTCAGGGGATTGAGGATCTCGTGCGCGGCGACTCCCGCCAGCTCTCCCAGCGACGCGAGCCGCGTCGTGCGGATCAGCGCGTCTTGTGCCTCGGAGGCCTGCTTGCGCTCGCTTTCCAGGGCGGCGGTGCGCTCCCTGACCTTGATCTCGAGCTCCTGCCGCGACTGCTCGAGCTGCTCGTGCTGGGTTCTGAGCTGAAGGGACATGGAGTTGAACGCGCGGGCGAGGCGGCCGATCTCGTCGTTGGCCTGGATGTTCACGGACTCCCCGAAGTCCCATCGGGACATTCGCTCGGTCGCATCAGTCAGCCGTTCCAGGGGCCGGGTCATCCCACCCGAGATCCAGCCGGATATCAGAATGGACGCCGTGATCACGATTCCGGCAAAGATCGCTGAGCGGGAGGCTAGCCTCCAGGCGGCCCGATAGGCGTCGCGGGAGCGGATCTCCGAGACCACGCGAGTCCCGTACCTCGAGGAAGCGGCAAAGGCGCCCAGCCACTCCTCTCCGCCCGACACGGTCTTCCGCACCTCGAATGCCGATTTGGATTCCAGCGCTGCCCTGACTGTGGGGGTGTCTACGAGTTTTCTCGCCCCGGGGGCCTTGCCCGCATCCTTGCCGGCCAGAAGTGCCCCGTCGGAATCGATTACGACTACGTCCGCAATGCCCCGTGACGCCACGAGGGAGAGAATCCTGTCCAGGCGCGCGTCGACGACCGCGACGTGGAGGTGCTTGGAGCCCTGAAGCTCGATTGCAACGGCGAGGGAAAGAAGGGGAGCGCCACCTGGAATCGACGAGTTGTACGCGACCGCACCCTTCGCGACCGCGGCCGCGAACGGCACGGGCGCGGAGCCCCGGATGCTTTTCAGGGCCTCCGCCGTGTCGACGCGGTCCGCGTAGAGCTTGAGGTAGGCCGGATTGACGAACGCCGCGATGCGCCTCCAGGCTCCGGAGGAGTCACCGGCATAGAGCTCGTAGGAGACAAGATCCGGATCGGACTCGAAGACGGCCGTCGTCCAGTCGATGTCCCGGTGGCCCTGCGTCAGCAGCCTCACCTTGTCCTCGAACTTCCCGAGCATCGCGTCGAGCTGCGCAGACAGCGTTTTGACGGCGCTCGAGTTCAGCTCGTACACGAGCGAGGTTTTGTCCTCTCGAAACACGCCGATCGCCAGCGCCAAATAGGAGACGGTCGCCGCGAGCGCGACGGCCGCCAGTGCCAGGAAGAGCTTCAGGCGAATTGGAAATCGTACCTTCGAAGCCATAAGCTGGAAAGGGAGCGGTGAACTCACTGGTATCGCGTGCTTTCGTCGATCCGACGGATCGCCTTGATATGAGTATAGACCCGAATCAGTCCCGAGCAAGGTCGCGTGCGACCATTAGCAAAGCAACGCAGGGAGGCCTTCTCGCGCTTCTCGCGCTTCAGATCGGGCTCCTCACCTTCGAATCGCCGGTCCTTCGCTGGCTCGACCTCGAGTCGGCCGGCGGAAATGCCCGGTCGCCTCCGCTCGCGGAGCTGGCCGTAAAGCACAACGACGTGAAACTTCAGGAGTCGGGAGATCTGCATTGGTCCGACGCCGAGGTCCGGCAGTCGCTCAGGCACGGGCACTCGCTGCTGACCCTCGAGGACTCGACCGCCGAGCTCGCGTTCCTGGACGGAACGGGTATTCGCGTGGACCCGAATTCCCTCATCAGCGTCGAGAGAAGTGACGCCCGCGAAGGCGGCTCGTCCACGCTCCGGATCAGGTTGCTGCGGGGAGGGTTGCACAAGACCGCGCCCAGAGGACGATCGGAGATCCTCAGGACTCCCGGTGCCGAAATGACTCCTGCCTTCGAGATCTCGGTCGGCAACAGCGTCGCCGTAGTGGATGCCGCTTCGATGGTGTCGGTCGTCGCGAACCGGCAGGACCCGGACCTGGGCGGAACGATCCAGGTGCTGGAAGGAACGGTGGAGGTCTGGAACGACCACTCCGCCAGACGCGTCTCAGGAGGCGAGGAGGTCCGGATCCCCCCTGCCTCCTCGACGGGCGAAGTCGAGACCCACGCGTCACCCTTCGTCCTGATCCGGCCCGCTGCGGGCGAAACGATCGACCCTTCCTCCGAAACGGTCTTCATCTGGCGAAGGCCAGCCGGGGAAGGCTCCTCGGCGGCGATGGACCTCGAGGTGAGCCCCGATCCTCAGTTTCGCGGGCCTGTCACGCGCACGCGTGTGCCCGCCTCCCACCCGCCGCTCGAGTCGGCTACCGTACGCATGGCAGTACCGACGGACGGATCGCCCCTCCGATACTGGCGGGTTCGCCTGTCGGATGGCTCCAGGACGAGCGCCACTCGTCTGCTCACTGTGTCCCGGTCGGAGGGGCCCGCTCCGACCCGCTGGCTGGACCGTCAGCTGCTATCGGAGGGACAGCGGACGACGTTGGCGTGGGACGTCTCGGACCGCGCCGTTTCCTACGAGATCGAGACCCGCAGCGGCGACCAAAGGCCCCGAATCACGGGGACTGCCGCAACCCATGTTTCCCACGGACCCCTCGAGCCAGGTCGGCACGTCTGGAAAGTCCGCGCGAAGCTGCCCGACGGGGCGTGGACAGACTGGGGCCCTGCCGGAACGATCGAAGTTCGCGACGGCTCCGCCCCCCCTCCCCCCGATCGCCTGGAAGACGCGGAAATCGAGGCGATCGACGAAAGCCCGAAGCCATCCTCAGCGGTGGATACTCGAGGCTGGCTTGCAGGAATCGCCGCCTGGATGAGCGCGCCCGCCTACGCGAGCGAGCAGGCCTACCGAGTGAAACTGAAGTGGAAGGCGGCGCCCGGAGCGTCCCGGTACAAGGTGCAGGTCGCCCGCCGGGCCGACTTCTCCCAGCTCACCACGGAATTCGAGACCTCCAACCCGAACGGTTCCTGGACCTACAGGCGGGGAATGGAGAATTCAAAGGGACGCCTCTTTTACCGGGTTGCTTCTATTTCGACTGACGGCAAGGTCGGTGCCTTCTCCAGCCCAAAGCCCATCCCGATTCCGCCTTCGATTCTTGGATTGGGCGGCGCTCCCGAGGTCTTCAGTGCCACGGAAGCAGTCGAGGCGGCCGCCCAGGGCGTTCTCGAAGAGGCGTCCGGCGGGGCGGACGCCGCGAAGGCAGTGGAGAGTCGCTTTCCATTGCTCGATACACACGCGGCCACACAAGCTCCCCCGCTCGCACCGGAGCCGTCCGTCGCGCCAAAACCGCCCGGCACGCTCGCCGCTGGCCCGACGGTCGTGCAGGCGCCTCCTCCCACGCCCGTCGCCTCCGGGACATGGAGTTGGAACGCCTCAGTTCCCATGGGCCTCTTCGCGAGCAAGCAATCCTCCTCCGAATCTCAGCTCACTACGGTCACCACGGGAGCGCATTTTCGACAGGGCCTCTTCCTCGGCGCCACCCATCTTCGGGAGGAACGAGCCGGGGAGCTGACTGTGGAAATCGCGCGCTGGACGATTGAAGCGAGACTGGGGGCGGAGCGCTACACCGCGCCCAGCACCCCGCGGACGACCCTGCAGCCCAACGTGACTGCCTACGAGGTCTCGGGGACCGCCTATCGCCAGGGTCGGATCGCCCTCCAGGAGGGATCGCCCTGGGCCTGGGGCGCGACGCTGCTTCGGAGTTACCGCTGGGTCAAGATCGGGCGGCAGTCGGTCGAGCCGGTCGGCGCCCTGAGTCTCGGCCCGGCAGTTCTCGGGTCATTCCGGATTTCCGAAGCTGGCTTCCAGCTTCCGGAGTCAGTCTCGGTTTCCCTCCGGCTCCCCTTGACCGGTATCGTGGCACCGGGAGCATGGGGCGGTGAATCGACTTTCACGGCGGACTGGCCGCTCAGGCGCTGGCGCGCCGCTTCGGTCTCGATCCGTCTTGGCCTGGAGCTCTCTTACCTGAGGTGGGCGAGCCCTACGTCGACTTCCCTCTTCAACTGGGGAGCTTGGGTTGCTCCGAGCCTCTCGCTGAACTAGCGGTCGCCCTTGGCCCAGAGGAGCGAATTCCTGAGGAGCGTCTGGGCGGGAGTACCGACCTGGTAAGAGCGCAGGAGGTGATTCGTAGTAAAGAGCGCGACACGCCCGGAGCCGCAGCGCCCGGACAGCAGGGCCGGCCAGGTGCCCGGCGGGAGGTAGCCGAGACCCCCGCTCGCCACGATCACGCCCGAAGGCTTCAGCCAGCTCGCATCGTAGTTCTGGACGACGAAGACCACCTTCATTCCGTCGAAGTAGCTCGCCTGAACGCCCTGAACCAGGGGATCGAAGGGATCCGTGACGTAAAAGGTTCCGTCGGTAAACGGAAACGCAGCACCGCCACCTATCACGAGTCCCAGATAGATCCCCAGATTGGGCGTAAAGTAGGTGGTGGGATAATACCCGGCACTCATATTTGAAAAGCTCCGGAACATCAGTGCCGCGGTATCGTAGTTGGCTACGATGCTTCCCCCGGAGGCCATGAACCTCCTGACCCCTCCGATCCAGGCATCGTTCGTGGGCCCGGAGTCAACGACCCTGGACCAGAGAAACAGTACAGTGACTCCGCTGGAGATGAGCTGGTCACTGACGACCTGCTCGTCGCTGTAGTACGTGGAGGCCTCCCCGAGTGGCCTGAGCACCTGGTCAATGGCAGTCCTGACGGTGGGTAGGGAAGTCGAGGCCGAGTCGCCGACCACGCCCACGCGAAGATTCGCTTTGGCGACGAACTCACCGCGAACACACATGGGGTCGACCGTCGACACCGGGACGGAGATCGACTCTGGGGGAGGCGGCGGCGGCGCATCTGGGGGAGGTGGCGGCG
>CAYJTX010000082.1:0-10531 GCA_964372615.1 uncultured Bacteriovoracaceae bacterium
ACGCCCCGGCAATCCGGGCAGTGACGGTGCGCTTCCGACCTTCCGAGATCCACGAGCGAACCCCAGCACCCACGCGACGAGCACGTGCCTGGCCGAACGAACCACCCCATCCGAAAACACCGCACGCTCGCCGCGGCCCCACCTCACGCCGCTCGCGAGCGCCATGCCCCCCCTCCGGCGCGTCCCCCCGGCCCGCTTCAGCGCGTCCGCTCCAGACGATTTCAGAGTACCCCTCACCCGGGAGCACCTGCGCTACCGCAACAACCGTCTGCCAAAATTCCCCGCCGTCACCGACGCGCAGACGTAAAGCCAAGGCAGCCACGTCGGTACAGTATGAAAATTCGCGTTCGCCGGATGATAGGCAAACGCCCCCAGACCGATGAGCAGCATCTCAAAGAGCACCCCGAACGCCGCGGTCATCGCAGCCTGCACGAGCCCCGCGAAGCTCCGATCCAGCACCGCCCAGGCAGCCGCCGCTCCCCCCGCGAGCACGATGTCGCGCGAGCCGCCGGTGGGAAGCGGCAGATACCCGCTCGCCGCATACATGGCCAGAAACCAGCCGATGCCTCCAACGCAGGCGAGCCAGCTCCTTTCGCCAGGCTTCGGCCGCCGGGCCCCGAGGAGCGAGTCAAAACGCGGATGCGACACCCCGATCAGCAAGGTGGCCGAGCCGAAGATGAGCGGAACCCAGTGCGGGCTCCCCCAAAAGGCGCGCGGGTGCACCGCCGGATAATCGAGCGTGCCCGAGAAGAGGTGGAAGAGATCGCCTCCGGTTCCCACAGCAGCGCCGAGGAAAAACAGAATCCCACAGGACGTCGGCATGCTTTTCATACGCGAGCCTCCGGGGAGACCACGATTCCGAAATGCCCCAGGCAGAGCTGCGCAAGCTTCAGGCCGGTCTCGACTTCCCCGATGACGACCTCGTCCTGGCTCTCGACCGGAAGGCCGTCGGCCTCGTACAGGTAGCTCGCGCGCACGATCGTCCTGATGTCAGGCCTCGCCCGGTGGATCGCGAGCAGGACCGCGGTCATCACGTGGCGCCCGGGCGCAGTCAGCACGACGAGCCTCGCCCGGTCGATTCCGGCGGCCTCGAGGACTTCCCTTCGGGAGGCGTCGCCGTAGGCGATCGGCTCGCCCATCTTTCGCTCCTTCGTGACGGTATGATAGTTCGCCTCGATGATCCGGTAGGGAATCCCCTGCCGGTTCAGGGCTCCGACGACACTTCGGCCCGCGTGTCCGAAGCCGATGACGATCACGTGTTCCTCCGCCTCGGCTGCACGCTCCGCCCCCCCCCGCCTGACCAGGAGGCCCAGCTTTCGCAGCGGCGCGCTCACGAAGCGCTCGATGCGGCGGCTGCCGGAAATCCGTGGGGCGACTTGGTACAGGAAGGGAGTGGAAAAGAGCGACAGCGACGCGATCGCCAGGAAGAGCTGGAACTCGCTCTCGCCGATCAAGCCCAGGCGGAGGCCCTGCGATCCCAGCACGAAGGAGAACTCGCCGATCTGGCAGAGGATGACGGCCGAGGTGAGCGCAGCCCGGTGGGTCGCCCGGCACGCCACCAGGACGAGGTAGATCAGGACCGTCTTCATGAGAAAAACTGCGGTCCCGAGCGCCAGGATCTGGGGCAGGTTCCGGGACACGAACTGCGGGTCGATGAGCATGCCGAAGAGGGTGAAGAAGATGCCCAGAAAGCCGTCGCGCAGGAGGCTCAGCTCCGAGATCGCCTGCTTGGCGTAGGGCGACGACGAGATCATCACGCCCGCGAGCAGCGCGCCGAGGGCCAGCGAAAGGCCTAGGCTCTCGGCCAGGTACGCCGTGCCGAGGCAGAGAAACAGGATCGAGAAGAAAAACACCTCCCGGCTGCGCGTCCGGGCGACCGCGGACAGAAGCGCGGGTACGATCCGCTGCGCGCCGAGCGCGACGACTGCCACGATCAGGGCCAGGCTGATCAGGAACCCCGAAAACGAGCCGGTCGAATCTCCGCCCCCCACCGGGATGAGGAAAGGCAGGGACAGCATCATCGGAAGAACGACGACGTCCTGGGTGAGAAGGATGTTGACGGAGGCGCGGCCGTGCTCCGTCTCGGTCTCGCGACCGTCCTGCAGGAGCTTCAGAACGACGGCGGTCGAGCTCAGCGAGAGGAGAAAGCCCAGAAAGAGGCCCTGGCGCCAGCCCGTTCCGAGCAGTCCCCCGAAGAGCGCGACCGCGGCCCCCGTGACCAGGACGACCTCGCTCAGGCCCTGAAGCGCGAGCTCGCGCAGGCGGCGCTGCATGCTGCCGAGCGAGACCTCGAGCCCGATCGTGAACATGAGGAAAACGACCCCGAGATCCGTCACCTGGCGAACCCGGGAGAGTTCGGGAATCCAGTGAAGGCCGCCCGGCCCGATCAGGACACCCGTCATGATGAACCCCACGACGACCGGGAGACGCAGGGTGGAAAAGACGATCGAAACGAAGGTGATGGACCCGACCAGGATCAGGAACTGCGCGAAGAGGGAGGACGCTTGCTCCACCCCCGCAATCTACCGGCAACCGGCCTCGGAGGCCATCGCTACGTGCCCTGAAAAAGCAAGCGCCGCTTTCCGGTCACCGGAAAAGCGGCGCTCCTGAAAAAACAGGAATCCGTGCTTACCAGTACTTACGATTCGCGAAGGTCTCCTTGAGACTCTTCGGGAACGACCAACGCGGCTTCTTCGACTCGCCACGGGCCTTGATCGTCATCGCCTCACCCGTGAACGGGTTCACGCCCTTGCCGGCCTTGCGGGCCTTGACGTCCTTGCGGACGAGAGCGCCGATGATCGGAAAGCGAACGCGCTCTCCGCTGGCGGCGGCCTTCGCGCCCACCAGGAACGCCTCTTCGATGCACTTCTTGAGGTCAGAACGCTTCAGACGAATGCTGCCGGCGCGCGTCACCTGAGAACAGCCGATGACCGACTCGTGCAGTTGATTGATGAACGAATACTTCGACTTCTTTTTAGCCATGATTTTGGCCCTCCGAGTGGCCTATTTGTACAGGTCGCGAAGTCCCGATCAAGCCTTTTCTCGATAATTCCGAAAAAAAAGAGAGTGAGCTATGACGCCTGTCCCGAGGATTTCTGGCAGATTTTGAGGCTGATCTCGCGTGTGCGCGTCGGTCGGGAGCTGCTCGAAGCGTTTCTTCCGAGCTTCACCGCGGGCAGAGTCCGCATTGAGGGTTATCCCGCCGACGTACTCTCGAAGCTCCGAGAGGCGCTCGGGGCGGGCCAACCCGTGGGCGCGTGCTTTGTCACCGACGGCGACCGGGGCACGATCTATCTCGATCCTCATGCCCCTGTCGGGATCCTGGCGCCCTTCCTCGTGCACGAGATCGTGCATGCCCTGGACCCTCGCGTCTGGAGTGAGGCCGGCGCCCCGCGTGGAGGCGCCCGCGCCCTTTTATCGCCCCGGGTCGAAGCCGTCGCTTTTGAAAGGCAGCATGCGTGGACCACCCAGATGCGCGAGCGCGACCCAGCCTACGACGTCTTTCTCCGCAGTCGTTTCGCCCAGGCCCGGATCCTGAACGAGCGCCTCGCCGGCGACGAGATTGCCTCGCTCTACGACCCGGACTTCGTCGCCTGACTCAAGTTCAGCTCCATTCCTCCGATACGAAGACGACAGGGAGGGCGTTCCGATGGCCGGGCGCAAGGGCTCCAAATCCAAATCTGTTGCTCCGACAGGCGAAGGCCCCGGCGCCGACAATGTCGTCCAGCTCACCAAGATGCGTTCCGTCAAGCTCGCCAACGACCGCCGAAAGGCGGAGAGATACTTCCTGCGCGACCTCGTCCAGGTGTTCTGCGTCCTCGAGGAGGGAGAGGAGAAAAAGCTGCTTCCGATCGAGGTCCTCGAGGCGAGCGCGACCGGCTGCTCGTTCCGAATCCCGGTCGACGCCGGCAAGGCCAATCCGGACCTCACGGACGTGAAGCTGCGGTTCTACTTCAGCAGCGAGTCCTTCCTGCCGATCGAGTTCACCGTCAAGGACCGGATTCGAGTTCTCGACGGGGGCCGGCATTACGCCCGCTTCGGCTGCGCGGTCAACGAAGCCTTCCAGGCCTACCCCGCCTACCTCCACTTCATTACCTTCATCGGCGTCTACGCCCGCCACTCCAAGGTCGACCACAAGCGCGCCGCCGGGTAAGTTCCCAGCCGCATGACCGATAGGCTACGCCCCGTCCGCGCCTGGCTGCTTGCCCTCTGCGCTCTGATCCTCGCGCTCATGGCAGTCGGCGCCATCACGCGCCTCACCGGCTCGGGCCTCTCCATCGTCGAGTGGGCGCCCATCATGGGTGCCATTCCGCCGCTATCCGCGGACGACTGGGAGCGGACCTTCGCGAAGTACCGCGAGTACCCCCAGTACCGGCTCAAGAACGCAGGGATGACGCTTGCTCAGTTCCAGTTCATCTTCTTTTGGGAGTACCTCCATCGGCTCCTGGGTCGCCTCGTCGGAATGGCGTTCCTCCTGCCCTGGCTCTGGTTTCTCGCCACCCGGCGAATCACCGGGAGGCTCGCGCTGCGCACGGGCGTGGCTTTCGTGCTGGGCGGGATGCAGGGGCTGCTCGGCTGGTACATGGTTAAAAGCGGGCTCGTCGAGAAACCGAGCGTGAGCCACTACCGGCTCGCGGCGCATCTTTCGCTCGCACTGATCGTCTTTGCGTATCTTTCTTGGCTCTACCATTGTCTGCGAGCCGCCCGGCTAGACGACATTCACCAAACCGGGCCCGCCTCAACTCCGCTGCACTCACGCCTTGGATTTGACTCGCACTCTCGCCTTCAGCTTGGCGCGATCACGGCGCTTCTGGCGTTGCAGATCGTTTACGGCGCCTTCACCGCGGGCCTCAAGGCGGGCTTCGGATTCAACACCTTCCCCAAGATGGGCGGCGAGTGGGTTCCGAGAACTTTCCTGACCACAGAGCCCACATGGCTCGATCTTCTGGAGAACCCTGCCACCGTCCAGTTCGTTCATCGCTGGCTGGGGATCGCGCTCGTGCTGCTTGTCACAGCCCATGTCGTCGCCGGCTGGAAGCGCCTGGCACCGGGCGATGCGCGCTCAAAGCTCGCCTGGCTGGGCGTGAGCGTCTGGGCACAGGCCGCGCTCGGCCTCGCGACTCTCCTCTATGTCGTTCCAATCGCGCTCGCGACCCTTCACCAACTCGGCGCGGCGCTGCTGGTGGGGATCGTCGTCTGGAACTGGCACGGCCGGGTGGATCACTCCTGACCTGGCTCGAACGCGCCCGTACAACGTCTGGACGAATGGGACGAGAATGCGCACGGCGATACCGTCATATCTCGTCCCGCGAGCTGAAGAGCTCGCCCAGGTACGCATCCCGACGCTCGCCGTAGGCCTCGGGCTCCACTCCCAGCGGATACATCAGGCTCGCGGGAAGGCCGCTCACCCCGTCAAGATCGCTGGTGTGCCCGCGCCTGAGAACACAGTGACCCATCTCGTGAAAGATCGTGGCCTCACGATCCAGAGCGGTGCTTCGCTCCCAGGCATCCAGGTCGACCGTGATCGTCGGAACGCTGTCGCCCTGAATTTCGCAGCTCGCGACCTCGCGGGGCTTCGCGAGGCTGCCGAACTGAATTCTGAGGCGGTCGACCTCGACAGGCTCGCCACCGAACTTCAAGGAGGCGGCCTCGAACTCCTTCACGTAGGACTCGAACGAGCCCACTTCCCTCACCGGATCGCTGCCGCAGCCTACTAGACTCCAGGATAAAATGACCCCACCGACTCTGACGATCGGCCGCCACCGCCCGGATTGGCGAATCAGCTGACGTTCCACGGACTCAATTTTATCTACGCGCTGCGTTGATGACAATGTGTCGCGGACGACCCGGCTGGTTCGCGGTTCGCACGAGTTATCCCGACCGGATACTATTCGTGGTGAAGACCGCTCTTCCCTGCCCAGAGTATCCATGCGGAAGAATTCGAGGCAGGAAAAGAGTCTCTCTGGCATCCTTCCGCGGTGGCCTTCCACGGACTTCTCTTTGGCATCGCACTGGCATCGGCGCAGACGACCGCGAGTCCCGCCGAGCCATCGATCCACATCCTCCGATACACCGCGACCGCCGTCACGCTCGACTCGCGCGAGCCGGCCTTCACGGAGACGAGCGAGATCGCCCTCGAGGGTGAGCGCCTGCTGACCGCCCACAGCCGCTACGCCGCGCCCGACGGAAAGCTGGCGGCCGAGTCGTACAGCTCCTTCGTAAACGGCCCGTACATGCCCGATAGTCGTTTTATCGACCACCGAACGGGCCGCCTCGGAACGACGAAGGCACTGGGCGAGCTCGGCGCTCCGGGCGTCACCGGCGACAAGGACCTGGGAAAGATCCTCCTGACCCGGAAGCTCCCACCGGATCTCGAGGAGGAGACCGAGACCCTCGACTACCACCCCCAGATGACGACCGCGCACGGCACGTTCTTCTACATCCGCGATCACCTCGACACGCTGCTTAAGGACGAGTCCGCCAAGGTGCGCATGGTGATCCCGACCCGGCTCGACGACTACAGGTTCCGCATCCGGCCCGTCGAAGGGACCGAGCCCGAGGCGCCGACGCTCAAGATGCGGGTCGAGGTCGACAACTTCTTCATCCGCCTCTTCGCGCCCCACGTGGAGCTCGAGTACGACAAGGCAAACAGAAGAGTCATCCGCTACCGCGGCCTCTCGCCGATCCGAGACGCGAAAGACGACCTCATGAAGGTGGAGATGGAGTTTCGCTACGATCCCGAACCGATGCCTAGCGCCTCACCTCGGGGATCGTCGGGTAGCCCCAGCCCCCCTGAGGAACCCCGTTCCGCGGCGCCGCGACCTTCTCGCCCGTCAGGAACTCGTACACCACGACCGGCACCGAGCCGTTGACCGCGGTCTGGATGCGCTCCGGGGGCGCGACCGGGGCTCCCCAGAACCCGACGAACGCGTCCTTCTCGTGAAAAGTCTCGCCCGCGTGCCGGCCGGGGACCTTCGTATTGTAACCGAGGCCCGCTTTCGGAAAGAGGTTCACGGTACCCGGAAGATCCGAGTCGTAGATATGGGCCAGCTGCACGACGCTGTCGGGGCTCTCGGTGAAGCTCGTCAGCCAACGCCACTCGTCTTCGGTGCACCAGCTGGAGGGCTCGCCCGCGCGCGCCTCGGAGACGCACTTGCGAAGCGCGGCCCGGTAGCCTTCCAGCTGCGGAGCCGCCGGCTCGCGCACGTAGGGATTGAGCCTCGCGACGCCTAGGAGCCCTGCCGAGTCGTCGAGCCGGATGCGACCCCCCTCCCGCTCGATGAAGGAGTCGGCCCGTCGCCCGTCACACGTGGCGACCAGACGAATGCTTGCCCGCTCGACCGTGGAGGTCCGCTCGCGAACGACCAGGTATTCCAGCGATTCGCTCAGCATCGCGCGCATCGTCTCGATGATGTCGAGCTCCCGGCCCGCGATCGTCCGGAGGTGGGTCAGGTCCTCGTAGAGCGGCTGGACGCGCCAGCCGTCGCCCTGATCCTTGAAGAAGTCCATCATGTAGTTGCCGCCAGCGGTCGAGGCGACGATGACGTCGTAACCCTTGTTGCTCACCGGGCGAATGGGATGATTGAGCTTGGGTCCCTCTCCCTCGTCAGACGAGATCTTGCGGACGCGGAACTCGGTGCCCGACTCCCGGAGCTTCTCGAAAACCTCCACCTCGGGGTTGAGCGCATGAAAAACCTGCCCCATCCCGTGGTCCCCCGCCATGCCGTAGAGCGTGCGATCGGCCACGCCGGCCCGCTGGTACTCGTCCTCGACTCTCTTGAGCCAGTAGTCCAGGCGATTGAGCTCGCCCGAGGGCGAGATGATCTCGTCGGAGAACGGGCCCTTGAAGTGCGCGAAATGGTCGGGCCAGGGGAAGTAGTAAAGCAGGTAGTCCGGCATGCCCTCGTGCTCGAGCTCGGAGATCTCGCGGATGAGCGCGTAGGCCTTGCGCATATGGTAGCCCCAGAGGAGCCCCCGCGTGGCGCCCGGCCCCAGGCGATCCTTCTTCTCGAGGAGCTTTCGGCGGAGCTCGCGGAGCCGGAGCTCGTTGTCGGAGCGTTTCCGAAGCTCCCGCAGACAGAGGATCTCGCCGAAGTCCCGCTTCTTCTCGCCGATGGCGATGTTCGCGAACGCGTCGATCGTGAAACGGAAGCCCGCGGTGAACTGCCCCATGCAGTCGAGCGTATCGCGGCCATTGAGCCGTTCGGCGAGCGTCTTCATGCCGTTGCCGGCGGTGATAGCGTCGAGCAGGACCGCGTCGTTGCCAAAGAAGTAATAGGCCCGGTCCTCGTTCCGATCGACGTAATGGAAGTTCGGCAAGCCCGTCGATCCCTCACCCGCGGCGGGGGCGCCGGTCGACGCGATCGGAACGTTTCGGATGCTGATGGTCGGCGTCGTCGACACGCCGAAGCGCGCGATTCCCTTCTCGTGGCGGGAGTAGAGCTTCTTGAAGGTGTCGAGGTAGCCCGCGCGACGATAGCCTCGCCGGCCGAAGCTCTTCAAGAACTCGATCCGCTGCTCCGGCATCGGTCTCGTCGGCTGAGTGGCGGGTTTCACGCGCTCCGCGTTCTCGTGCTCCTGGACGATGCGCCGGATGAACGGGTCGTTGCGGTCGCCCGCGGCGAGCGCCTCGACGAGCCTGCCCTGAAGCCCGTCCACGACCCAGTGCACGCCGTACCGCTTCTGTTTCAGCGAATACTCCAGGAAGTCCCAGAGCCGCCCGCCGGCCGGCCGGTTGAGCTCGGCCGGCATCCACTTCCGGGCCTCCTCTGCGCGCGTGGTCTGGTCGTCGAACATCTTGTAATTCCGCGAGACCGCCTGGTGGAGGAACTCGATGATCGAGTAGGCCAGCGCCTCCATTCGGACCGGATCCTCGAGCAGGTGCGCGATGATCTCGGCCGAGCCGTGCTCTCCGCCGAAATTCCTGGAGAGCAGCTCCAGGATCTCGCGCATGATGCCCGTCACGGTCGCCACCGTCTCGGGCGACTTCGAAGGCATCTGGTCGACAGGATCCTCGATGGTCGTTCGGGGCGCCGGCCCGGCCTGCCGGAGGTAGATGGCGTCATACAGCGTCAGCGCGTAACGGGTGATCAGCGACCCCAGGGGCGCCTGGCCCGCCGGTTTTTTCTCGGGCTTCGGGGGAGTCCACTGAAACATCGTGTGCTCGATGCCCGGGACGCCGTCCCTCGGCGCGAAGTGCGTTCGCAGATACTGATCGAAGCTGTTCTCGCTGTCGCGCTCGGAGGGGGTGTAGAGATCCCTCGCCCAGATCACGAACGGAATGAGCTGGTCGATGAACTCATGGGAGTTGATGCGCGCGAGCAGCCTGCGCTTGACGTCGGCCGGCAGGTCCATGCCCGCCACGTAGTAGCGGACTCCGGTCCGAAGATAACCGGCGATCAGGTTGCCGATCCCCACCTTCCGGCCGGCCCGGGGATCGTTCCGGTAGCGCCAGGTATCGCGAATGATCTGCGGTGAGATCAGCTCGAAGAGCTCGGCGGGCGCGCGCTGGGCCGCGACGGCCACGGCCGGCTTCGCGTCGGGCTTGCGGCCCGCGCAGGCGATTCCAAGGGCCGTGAACACCAGTGCCGAAACCAGGCCGATTTTCGCTTTGGACAGTCCCATGCCGCTAGGACCTATCGGCAGGACCGGGCCCCCGTGTGATACAGGAAAGGCCATGTCGCGCGACTCGCTCCACGACGCGATCCGCAAATCCTCCCTTCCCGGCATCTGGTCGCGGGGCGTGAAGCTCGCGCGCGAGGGGGCGGTGCTCTTCGACCGTCAAGATTCGGACGAGGTTCTCGCGCGCGTCCGCTCCACCGAGCGCCCGGTGCAACCCCGCGTCACCCTCTGGCCCGAGGACGACGACGCCCACTGCGACTGCGGGGATCGCGTGGAGCCCTGCGCGCACGTAGCGGCGACGGTCATCGCCCTCAAGGCGGGCGCGGGGGCCGAAACCGTGAAGGCGCACCGGATATCCCCCCACGTCGAGTACTGCTTCCACCGCAGCGACGCGAGCCTCCGCCTCGAACGGCGTCTCGTCGATGCGAAGGGCGAACGCACGGAGCTGCGTGGCACGCTGGTGGCGCACGTAGGCGGCCTTCGGTCCGGCCGCGTGACGGGGGCCGATATCCCGGCCAGCCGCGAGGACTTCGCCGCGGACGCGGCCCTCGGCCCCGACGCACGGCTCACACCCGAGCGCTCACCCCTCCTCGTCCGGGCGCTCGCGCGTTGCCCCTGGGTCACCCTCGACGGCGCGCGCGTCGAGCTCTCGGCTCGACCGATCGGCTGGCGCGTTTTTCTCTCGCACGACCTCAAGCCCGACTCCGTACGCGCCCGGCTCGAGCGCGATTCGCCCCTGGACGAGAACTTTCCGGGCGTCGCCCTCGCCCTCGCCGCCCGCACGCTCCGCCCACTCGCTCCCGTTCCCGACCTTCTGCTGCCCCGGGAGCTCGCCGCCTCGAGCGGCGCCGGGATCTTCAGCGGCGCCCGGCTCGGCTGGCTGTACTCCGAGGCGCTACCCGAGCTGGAC
>CAYJTX010000083.1:0-10396 GCA_964372615.1 uncultured Bacteriovoracaceae bacterium
CTGACTTCGGCGCTCGTTGCAGGGCGTACCGGAGATTTCCCTCGACCGAGAGATGGGGGAAAAGGCTGGCCTCCTGAAAAACATAGCCCACCCGCCGCAGATGAGTGGGAAGGAACCAGCCGCGATCCTCGTCCTGCCAGGAATCCCCCTCGATCTCGAGATACCCCGGACGAGCCCTCAGTAGCCCCGCAATGCACCTGAGTAACGTTGTCTTGCCCGAGCCGGACGGACCCATCAGTGCGGTCACGCCACGCCCAGGCAGACTCAGTGAAACACCGAGGCCAAACGCCCCCAGGGTCGCTTCAAATCGAGCCACCCAACGACTCATATCCCGACCCCCACGCCGCGCCGGGTCCTGTAGAGCGCGAGCAGGACCGCGAAAGAAAATACGAGCAGTCCCCCCGCAAGCGCGTGCGCCTCGCCGTACCGGAGTGCCTCGACATGATCGTAAATCGCAACCGAGAGCACTCGAGTTCGCCCCGGAATATTACCCCCCAGCATGAGAACGACTCCGAACTCCCCGACCGTGTGGGCAAACCCGAGGACGGCTGCGGTCATGAAGCTCGAGCGCGCCATCGGGAGCGCCACTGTCAGGAAGCGATCCCACGGACCCGCCCCGAGCGTCGCCGCGACCTCCAGGTGCCTGGCCCCGACGGCCTCGAATCCGTTTTGCAGGGGCTGCACCACGAAAGGAAGCGAGTAGAGCACGGAGCCCACGACCAGCCCCCAGAACGTGAAGGGCAAAGTGCCGAGACCCAGTGCCTCCGTCAGCCTCCCGACCGGACCCAAGGGCCCCAAGGTGATCAAAAGGTAAAAGCCGAGGACAGTCGGGGGAAGGACGAGCGGCAAGGCCACGAGCGCGCCCACGACCGCTCGATACGGAGCCTTTGTCCGCGCCAGCCACCAGGCGAGCGGAGTGCCGAGCAGCAGCAGCACCCCTGTCGCCGTCGCCGCCAGGCGGAACGTCAGCCAAACCGCGGCGCCGTTACCTTCACTCACCGGTGCTCATACCCGGCGTCCCGAATGACGGCCCGAGCCCGATCCCCCCTCAGGAACGCGAGAAAGGCCACCGCGGCCGGCTTTTCCCGGCCCAGTGCCAGCAAGACGGCGTCCTGCAGAATCGGCGCGTGAAGGTGCGCGGGCACGAGCCAAAAAGAGCCCCCGTGACTCCTCACCTGCGATAGGGCCGCGAAACCCAGCTCCGCGTTGCCCGAGGCGACGAACTGATGGGCCTGGGTGATGCTCTCGCCCAGCACGAGCCTCGGGCTTGTGCGCTCCCAGAGACCGAGCCGTTCCAAAGCCTGTCGGGCGGCTGCTCCGTAGGGAGCGAGGTCGGGGTTGGCGATCGAAAGGTGCCGGAACCTGAGGCGCTTCAACGAAAGCTCGACATTCCCTGCGCTCACCCCCGGCTCGCGCTGCCAGACGACGACCCTGCCCACGGCGTACGTGAACTGTGTTGCGGCCTCCGCGAGTCTCTCACGGCCCAGGCGCGTCGCATGCTCCTGGTCGGCCGACAGCAGCACATCGAAAGGCGCACCGTTGCGAATCTGCGCATAGAACTTCCCGCTTGAGCCCGAGGAGATCACCAGGCGATGCCCTGTCTCGCGGGTGAACTCCTCAGCCAGGCGCTCGAGGGGTTCGGCGAAATTGGAGGCCACGGCGACAATGACTTCGCCCGACGGAGAGGCCGGCGCCGAACTCCCGGCTCCAGCGAGAGCTCCCAGAACGACCGTTCCGATGGAGCAGACAGAAATGCGCGACTGGGGTCTCATCAGGGGGCGACCGATCTGGATAAAATGGTTGGCGTGATAGGGATTGAACCTACGACCTTCCCCGTGTCAAGGGGATGCTCTCCCGCTGAGCTACACGCCAATCGACTCCTGAAGATTTGACCTATAGCGCCGAGCCCGGAAGCCCGTCAAGAAGGCGGGTTTGGCACCCGCCTGAGGCGAATGCGCAACCGAACACCTCACGAACCTCCGAAGCGAGCCGCTCGCCCAGACCGCTGAACGCCTGAGCCGCTGCCCGCGGGCCGCCCTGCAAAAGGAACTGAGGCATGGCGTCGAGCCCGCAGGGGCGAAGTCCGAAGAAGCTCGTCGGGGTCGCGAAGCCGTTGAGCGCCAGGCCATGCAGGAGCACTCCCCCTTCGATATGGACTCCCACGGATGCGATCTTGCCACGGCTTCCCCAGACTCCGGTCTCGCACCCTTCTCGCACGTGAGTCTCCGGGTCGTAAGAGCAACCCACCTTCTGCCCCACGGTCAGCAGCCCTTCGACAGCCCGGCGGACCCCACGCCGATCGCCCGTCAGGCGGTCAAGTCTGTCCACTACGAAAAGTACCCACTGCCCGGGGCCATGGTAGGTCGCAAGCCCCCCCCGATCGGTTCGATGCACGCCAATGCCCCGCGCCTCCAGCTCATGGGCCGGAACCAGCAGATCCGCCTGCGGGGTTCGGCGACCGAGAGTGATCACTGGATCGACCTCCGAGAGCAGGAGCGCTCCGGGCCCCCCTGCCCGAGCTCGTTCCGCGACCTGCCTCTGTCGGGTGTCCAGAAGCGAATAGGTCCAGGGCCGGCCCGGCTCCGTACGGCGCACTTCGATCTCAAGAGGCATCGAATCCGGAATGCCGTCGGGCCCTCGCATGGTACGGGCCTAGCGCCCGGACGGTTCCTCCGTCAAGTCGGGGCGCGAATCAGTAGAGCTGAACCGCGTCGCCTTCGGCGAAGTTCGCGCCCGTGTGAACTTCGGCCACGGCCCCGTCGGGGCCGATGAAGTCGGTGATCTCGAGGGTTCCCTTGAGCTGGCCCTGCGAGCGACCGAGAAACGCTCCCGACGCCGGGTCGTATACGTCGTCGCCCTGGGTCATGACCTTGAGGATATCGCCGGCCACCAGGCCCGAGGCGCGGCCCGCGTTAACGTAGATCTTGCCGCCTGCGATCTTCGCGACGTGCCCCTCCCAGGCCATTTTCTCGACCGCGCGGATGATGTCCGGCACTACGGCCGCGATTGTGTTTCGCACGGCCATCTTGGTCAGCTCAGCGCGGTACTCCGGGCTCTCGATATTGGACGATTCCAGCGCCACCATCGCGCTGCTCGAGGCCTCCCCGGACTTGCCCGAAGCCATGATCTCGCGCCCGTTGCCGACGTCGAAGAGCTTGATCTCCGTATCCACTCCGGCAAAGGACTGCTTCTGCCGAAAGAGACCCACGTCGTCGCCCCGTTGTCGGAACGTGACCTTCGTCACCCGCCCGACAACGATGACTGCCACTCCGAGTTTGCGGCCCTCGCGGATCAGCTGGGCGACCCGGACCTTCTCGCCCTGCACGAAATCCTCGGTGGCGAGATCCGATCGTGCGTCCGGCGGAATGATCAGCCGCTGGCTCAGGTGCAGCCCTCGCCTCAGCTCGTCCGCGGCGAAGGCCCCGATTTCCCCGATCTTGACGGGCGTATCGTTCCAGAAGTTCAAGACAACCAGTCGCTTCTTCGGCTGTCCCATCGCCTCGAGCCGCTCCGTCGGCGTCTTCCCCATCGCGTTCGCTTTCGTGTAGTAGCCTTGAGCGTCGGGTTTCTGATAGTAGCCCTGATCCCGGCGAAATCCGGTCGACCTCTGACAGCCAGCGACCCCCATGAGAACACCCAAAAGCGCGATTCTGGCACTCATCAGCGAATCTCCAGCTGCATGCTCGTCTCCCCAGCCTCGGGAACGGCAAGGCGCCCCCCCTCGACAGCGGTACCCGCGATCGCCTCGCGAATGGCGTCGCTGGCCACGGCCGTGCGCAGGTCGAAACCGATCCTCCCTCGCGCAAGCCAGCGCTCCTCAGCGATCCCGTGGTTTCGAAGCAGTGGCAGTATCTGCGCGCGAAGTTTCGAGTAATGCTGGAAGTCCTTCACGCCGGCCAGGGTGACCGAGACTTCGCGGCGGCCTTCCGTCCCCTGCTCCTGCGCAAGCGCGGCGGCCGACTTCGTACCCAGCTGGGTAAACGCATCGGTCAGGAGACGCGAAATCGCCGACTCCAGGCTTTCGTTCTCTGGCAGCTCCAGCGCGCCCGCGTGCTTTCGGACCCTTTCCGCGACGGAGGAAGCCCCATCGCCTGCCGTCGTCGCCTCTCGGGCGAAAACCGCCGCCTGCATCAGGTATTTTTTCTCGTCCGCGTGAGCCGAGTCAATGGAGTCGATCCCAACCGGCCCCCACTGCGCAACGAGCGCCCCGGCCACGTTTCGACTCTCGGCAAGCTCCGCAAGATGGGCTTCCAGGCCCTTTCCCGACAATCGCTCCTCGACGCCAAGCTCCTCAGGCGAGAGCCAGACGGGCAGGAAACCTCGCCTCTCGAGACGCGCCTTGATCTGCCGGCGCACCGGCACCAGCGCCTCAAGGCACCTTCCGCAGCCGGGATCGGCCCGCAGCCAGACAAGCATTCGGGCGTCGGTTCGGCGCAGTGAGGTCGGACCGTAAAAGGCCAGGAACTTCTTTAGGGTCTCAAGATCGACGTCGATCAGGATCCCGGCGATCGACTGCCGGTACCCGCGCACGAATCGCTGGTACTGCGGCACGACCTCCTCGTCGAAGAGCTTCTGCTGCCACTTCTGCAGCTCCCCGAGCTTCTCACGACTCTCCTGGACCGCGGCCTTCAGTGCGTCCTGCACGGAGGGCGCCGGGCTCGCGGCCGGGACCTCTGCGACAGCTGGGCTCGCGGTCACAGCGAACGCGAGCGCCGTCAGGAACGCCACGGGCGTGGTCCAGACGCTCACTCGCTCCTGATATGATATCGGCGTCACCCCATGTATTTTATCATGAGTTTTCCCATGCGTTCCTACCACGGGTTCCAGCACGCCATCCGGTTGACCTCAGCGCTCGCCTGCCGCCAGCCGTTTGACGGCGCCCTCGCGAGACCCCACGCTAGATCAACGAAACCACGTCAGCGCCAAAGAGCCGATTGACTGATTCCACGAACTGCGGCGTAGCGGCGACCCGTACGTGCTTCGGCAGCTCCATTCGAGTTTGGAAACCGGTACCCACGAAATCGATCCTCACGGCACACTTGCCCCGGCTGTCGAGGAGGCACTTCTTGAGCTCCCGGATCTGCTCCGGCTTGACCGCGCTTGTGCTGAGACGAAGCACGACCTGCTGCACTCGATTCCGGTGGGCTTCTCCGACCCACTCGAGCGACTTCGCCCAGACCTTCATCCCGTCATCCCGAAACTGAGCCTCGGCCGAGAGAACGACCGGCTCGGCCTCCTGGGCGGTCCTCTTCAGAATCTCCTGGTTCCCAGGGTCCAGATACATGTCGGATGGAAGGCCCACCTCCACACGGCCTGAGAGATCTTCCACGAACCCGAACGCCATTCGCGCGCCCTTCTTCGTCATCACCTCGCGAAGCTCGCTCAGAATTCCGGCGATCCTGACGTCGGCCTTGGGCCGGTTGCGCATCTCGGGCCCCGCCGCCCTCGCCGCGGCCGCAAGCTGAGCGGCCCTTTCCTCGCCCGTCTTCTTGAGGCGCTCCACGCTCCAGCCCAGCCACTCCTCGCAGATCTTCTGCCACGGATCCATCGGGTGGCCGCTCACGTAGAACCCGACCACCTGCCGCTCCAGCATGAGGCACCGGGAGCGCGGCCATTCCTCCTCCGTCTTGAAGACGGCCGAAGCCGGCGTCACGAGCTTGACCTGATCGGCGGTGAAGGCATCGAAGAGCGAAGACTGCCCCAGCTCCTTCTCCTCCTGCTCATCGCCGGCCACCTCGAGCAACGATTCCAGGGATGCGAAGAGACTCGCCCGGTTCACCTCCGCGATGCTGTCGAAGGAACCCGACAGCGTCAGGGATTCGAGCACCTTCTTGTTCACCTTGCGCGTCGGGACGCGCCGACTGAAATCGAGCACGCCCTTGAACGCGCCTTCAGCGTCGCGGGCCTCAAGGATCGCGTCCACCGCGATCGAACCCACGCCCTTGATCGCCTCCAGGCCGAAGCGGATCGCCGCGACGCCGTCCACCCTTTCCACCGAGAAGCGCCGCTGCGAAGCGTTCACGCTGGGCGGAAGCACGGCGATTCCATGCGCCCGCGCGTCCCCGATGTACCTCGTGAGCTTGTCGGTGTTGTCCATTTCCGTCGTCATCAGGGCCGCAAGGAACTCGGCGGGGTGGTGCGCCTTGAGGTACGCGGTCTGGTAGGTCAGCTCGCCATAGGCGGCGGAGTGGGACTTGTTGAATCCGTACTCGGCGAACTTCGCCATGAGATCGAAGATGCCGGCGGCCTTCTCCGCGGCCAGGCCGCGCGTGACCGCCCCCTTCATGAAGATCTCGCGATGCTGAGCCATCTCCTCGGGCTTCTTCTTGCCCATCGCGCGGCGGAGCAGGTCCGCCTGGCCGAGCGAGTAGCCCGCGAGCTCGCGAGCGATCTGCATCACCTGCTCCTGAGAGAGGATGACCCCGTAAGTCTCGCGCAGAATCGGCTCGAGACTCGGATCATCGTAGACGATGGGCTTGCGACCGTGCTTCCGGTCGATGAAGTCATCGACCATGCCGGAACCCAGTGGTCCCGGCCGGTAGAGCGCGTTGATGGCAGTGATGTCCTCCAGCGAACCCGGAACGATCCGCGAACAGAGATCCTTCATGCCGGAGCTCTCGACCTGAAAGACCCCGTCGGTGTCTCCTGAGCTGATCAGCTCGAAGGACCGGGGATCCGACCGATCGAGCTTCTCGAGCGAGAACCCCGCGGCCGGCGTGCCCGGTGTCGCCCCGGCACGGATCTGCTTCACGGCATGGTCGATGACGGTGAGGGTCTTGAGGCCAAGGAAGTCGAACTTCACGAGCCCGATCGCCTCGGCGGAGTCCTTGTCGAACTGCGTGACGATATCTCCGTCCCGTCCGACGTAGAGGGGGCAGTAGCTCACCACCGGCTCCTCGGTGATGATGACGCCGGCCGCGTGAATTCCGGCGTTTCGGTAGAGCCCCTCGAGCTTGAGCGCGTACTCCACGACCTTGGCCATACGCGGCTCGGCATCCATCTTGGCCCTGAGCCTGGGCTCCTTCTCGAGCGCTTCGGCGATCGTGATCCCGAGCTCCTCAGGCATGAGCTTCGTCAGCTGATCGCTTTCCGCAAAGGAGAGGCCGAGCACCCTTCCGACGTCCCTCAACGCCGCGCGAGCCTGAAGCTTGTTGTAGGTGATGATCTGGCACACGTTCTCCGCGCCGTACTTGCCCCGGACGTAGTCAATGACCTCCCCGCGGCGGTCCTGGCAGAAATCGACGTCGAAGTCAGGCAGGCTGATCCGCTCCGGATTGATGAAGCGCTCGAAGAGAAGCTTGTGCGCGATGGGATCGATATCCGTGATCCCGAGCGCATAGGCGACCAGGGAGCCCGCCCCCGAGCCCCGGCCCGGACCCACGGGTATGCCGCGCTCCTTCGCCCAGCGGATGAAGTCCGAGACGATGAGAAAGTAGGCGGCGAAGCCCGTCCGCTCGATCATCGTGAGCTCGTCCTCGAGCCGCGCGCGGTAAGCGGTTTCGAGCTCGAGCCACTCTTCTGCGCGCGAGCCACCCGGCTCGACCCGCGCGCGCTTGGCCTCGAACGCATAGGAGGCGAATCTCTTCGCGAGTCCCTGGCGGGCCTCCGCGCGAAAGAACGCGTGAACATCAAAGGGATCGCTCTTGGCGACGCCGTCGGGACGGAAGTTCGGCAGATGGCAGATCGCCCTCCCCTGATCGTCCTTGAAACGGAACTCGAGGTCGCACTTTCCGGCAATTTCCGCCGTCGCGTCGCAGGCGCCCGGGAAGCGCTGAAATCGCTCCCGCATGAGGTCGGCGGACTTGAGGTAGGCCTCTGCCGGTACCAGGCTCCTGGGCCGGTCCAGATCGAGGTTCTTTCCATGCTCGATGCAACAAAGGACCTCGTGCGCCTCCGCGTCGCCTGGCTCGAGGTAATGACAATCGGCCGTCGCGACCGCTTTCACGCCGTATTTCAGTCCCCAGGCGAAGAGCGTCTCGTTGACCTGCTCCTGCTCGGGCAGCCCGGAGTCGACCAGCTCGAGGTAGAAGTCCTCGCCGAATCGTTTGTGGAACCAGTGAAGAGCCTCGAGCGCCTCCGCCTCGCGGCCGAAGAGAAGCTTCGTCGCCAGCTCGCCTCGCAGACAGCCCGAGAGCACGATGAGCCCGTCGCCCCAGCGCTCGAGCGCGGCCCGGTCCACCACGGCGCGCGCGGCAGTCGAGGCGGCTCCCTGGGTCGGTGGGGGGGCCTCCGTGTACGCGCGGGTGACCAGCTGGCAGAGATTGCGGTATCCCTGGAGGTTCTTGCAAAGAACCACCAAATGGTGAACGGACGGTACAGGCGGGCCCGCACCGGGCGGAGCCACGGTCCGGCCCTGGGGCGCGTCGAGCCGGGAGGCTCGCGTGGAATAAAGGATCTCGCAACCCAGGATCGGTTTCACGCCCGCTGCCCTGGCCGTCCGGTAAAAGTCGATTGCACCGAAGAGATTGTTCAGGTCGGTCATCGCGACGGCCGGCATCGAAAGCTCGCGGGCGCGGGCGATCAGCCGCTCGACGGACATTGCCCCCTGCAGCAGGCTATATTGCGTATGAACGTGAAGATGTACGAAGGCTGTGGGAGTCGAGCCGGAAGGCTCGCTGACTCTCGAGCCGGAAGGCTCGCTTGCGATGGCGCTCATAGGCGCCTAGCGTTCTAACGACTGCCTCCAACGATCGCAAGGTGAGGCGCGTAGAGAATCGCAACCTGACGCTTCGCGCCGAACGCCTTACCTCCGTCGAAAACAGCGAGCGTCTGGCCCGGAAGGGGAACAGGTGCTTCGAGAGGCATGTAGACTGTCGTCTGGGCCTTGGTCGGCAGCTCAATGGCGATGCGTCGCAGACAGAAAAGCCTTCCGAACCAGTCGTTGGGAGCCTCAGGGGGCTTCGTCACGGTTCCGGAATAGAGCGCCTGCCCCTTTTCCACTACCTTGCGACAGCGCTTGTAGAAGCTCAAAAGCATGTCTTTCGCGATCATCCACGCGATCAGGGCCATCGCGAGGGGGATGGACGCCACCGCCGCCTCGACGAGAAGCCGCGCGTTGAAGATCTCGCATTGCCTGGCCTGAAAATCGCTTGCTGGCGTGGCCCCAGGCATGCAAGCCCCTGGGAAATGCATCAGCTGATCCAGGACCCGAGCGATCAGCTTAAAGCCGGCCGTGATGGGCGGCCCCTCCACGGTCCAGGACGACTGCATGATCACCGCCGCGGGCTGCCGCCCATCGCCACGGATCATCGGGGAGGTCGCTACACCCGCCATGACCAGGTAGCCAACAGCCATGACGCCGACGAGTGGTACCATCATTCGGCTCCGAAACTGCGCTACGGGCACCTCATGGTAGGGAGTCATTGCCACGGAGTACGGATCGGCGAATGACCGATCAAGCCTGAATGACACAACGGGTTATTGGAAGCTGAAGATCAGGCTCCCGAAGAAGAAGACTCCATCCTGGTAGATCCTCTCGTCAACGGCGCTCGTAGCAGCATCAAAGGCTACCGAGCGGGCCTCGATGAAGGCTCCCGCCCCAAGTCCCCAGCGCTTCGTCGGCCAGTAAAGCGCTTGCACGCCCGCGCTCAGGTTCCGGCGATTGGCGGGGTGCGAGACCAGGCCGGTGGCCCCTGCTTCGCCGCCCATCATCGAGACTGGAAAAAAATACCCGAGCTTCGCGCCGAGGCTCACCTTCTCGCTGAACTGACGCCTCAGATCCACGCCCAAGCTCGCTCCCAGAATTCCGACGGTCACGGCAGAGCCGGTTCCCGCCGCCGCTTCAGGCGAGATCTGGACGAAATCGCGCATCTCGACACCGAGCTTGGGCTGCAGCACCCAGCCGCGGGTCCCTCCCTTGACGCCGAAAGCGAAACGCCTCTTGGCGTGAAGCTCGAGCCCCACTCGAGTGAACTCCCCTTTCTGAATCTGGAACACGGTGTTTTCCAGGGCTGCGCCCAGGCCCCAGGCGCTCCAGAAATACTCGCCGCTCAGTCGGAGGGTCACTGAGCTCGCCGACACGCGCCCGTCCCGGCCAAAGGTCGGACTGATGATGTGGTACTCGTAGGGGGCCAGCATCGTCGAGATCGCGAAGTATCCGTGCCCTTCGCGAAAATTCGCGGAGGAGTCGATCTCGAAGGTTGATTCGGCCTCCGCCGACGTGGAAGCCGAGGCCGGCCGGCGCCCCTGGGGCATCGCCAACATCGCCCTCACGCGCCAGCGGTATTCTCCCTCGCCGGGCACGGCGGCGACGAGCGAGTCCTTGGGGGTGAAGAGCGTCTGCACGCGCTGGAGCTCGGGCGCCCCCGCCGCCCACTCCTTTGGGGCGCCGGCCCCGGGGCCCCGACGCCGAGGGCGGAAGGTCGCCTTCAGCCCGCAAGGAATCACTCGTTCGAGC
>CAYJTX010000084.1:0-10312 GCA_964372615.1 uncultured Bacteriovoracaceae bacterium
GCTCACCGTCGTTACGGGGCTCTCCGGGAGCGGAAAGAGCTCGCTCGCCTTCGACACGCTCTACGCCGAGGGACAGCGCAGGTACGTCGAGAGCCTCTCCACCTACACGCGGCAGTTCCTCGAGAAGATGCCCAAGCCGGAGGTCGACCGCGTCGAAAACATCCCCCCCGCGATCGCGCTCGAGCAGAAGAATCATGTCGTCAACTCCCGCAGCACCGTCGGCACCCAAACCGAGGTCGTGGACTACCTTCGCGTCCTTTATGCCCGAATCGGACACACACGCTGCGTGACCTGCGACGGTGAAGTGCGCAAGCTCGACGCCCAGGCGGTCACGGAGTGGGCTTGCCGATGGCTGAGGGGTCGAAAAGCGCTCATCGTCGCCCCGCTCATTACTGCCCAAGGGGCCGCCCAGGGTGCCCCCGAAGAAGCTTCTAAGAGGAAGAAACCGAAGAAGGCCCTGAAAACCGCCCGCGCAGCCCGAACCGCCCGCGGCTCTTCCGAGAGCGTGCTCGCGCTCCTGCGCGAGCAGGGATTCGCGCGCGCCCTCTGGAGAAAGCCCGACGGCGCTCTGGAGATCCTCGATCTGGCGGAGCTGGGCTCAAAGAGCTTCCCCCAGCCGCCCGCCGACGCGCACGCGCGAGGAGAGCTCTATGCGGTGGTCGACCGCATCCGGCTCACGGCGGAGGTGGACCGCGAAACCCGTGCCCGGCTCTCCGACTCGATCGACCAGGCGACCGCGGTCGGACGCGGGCGGGTCGGCTTCGTGGACCTCGACACCTCCGACCTCAAGACCCTCGATCAGCGATTCTCGTGCCTCGACTGTGGTCGCGAGCACCGGCAGCCCGAGCCAAACCTCTTTTCCTTCAACAGTCCGATCGGCGCCTGCGCCCGGTGCAGCGGCTTCGGGCACACGCTCGAGCTCGACGAGGGCCTGATCGTGCCCGACCCCACGAAGACGCTCAAGAACGGCGCGATCGATCCCTTATCGAAGCCCTCGCACTCGGACTGGCAGGACGACCTCTTCCGCTTCGCCGAGCGGCACGGAATCTCGGTCGGCAAGCGCTACCGCGACCTCAAGCCCGCGGAACGGGCACTCCTCTGGGACGGCGATCCGAACGACAAGACGTTCCCCGGAGTCCGAGCCTGCTTCGAGGAGCTCAAGCGCTGGAAGTACAAGCTCCACATCCGAGTCTTTATCCGTCGCTATCAGTGCCAGTCGCTTTGCCCCGACTGCCAGGGCGCGCGCCTGAACGCGGAGGCACGCGCCGTGCGAGTAGGCAGCCGGACCCTCCCCGAGGCTCTCGCGCTTCCGGCGGTAGACGCGCTCGCCTGGGTGCGTAAGCTCGACCTCTCCCCCGCCGAGAAGAAGATCGCGCGCGACGCGCTCGCGCAGGTGGAGCGGCGGCTGGAGTTCCTCGTGGGCGTGGGGGTCGAGTACCTCACGCTCGCCCGGCTCGCGAAAACTCTCTCGGGCGGCGAGTTCCAGCGGATCAATCTCGCCACCCAGCTCGGCAACGGCCTCTGTGGCACGCTTTACGTGCTCGACGAACCCTCGATCGGTCTGCACGCCGCCGATACGGACCGGCTCCTGGGAGTGCTCGAGCGGCTGAGAGACCAGGGCAACACGGTCGTCGTCGTCGAGCACGACCTTGAGGTCATGCGAAGAGCGGACTGGCTCATCGAGCTTGGGCCGGCCGCCGGCCGACGCGGAGGCGAACTCGTTGCGCAAGGCCGCCCGGCCGAGGTCGCGGCGACCCCCGGCTCACTCACTGGAAAGTACCTCACAGGAGCATTCTCGGCCGAGACCCGCAGCTCAAGGGGACCGCACGGGGAATCCGGCCGGACGCTCAAGGTCGTCGGCTGCAGGGAGAACAATCTCAAGGACGTCACCGCCGAAATCCCGCTCGAGCGCTTCGTCGTCGTGACGGGAGTTTCGGGCTCGGGCAAGAGCACCCTCGTCCACAAGACGATCTACAATGCCCTCGCCAGGATTTTTCTCGGAGCCACGGAGGCAGCCGGACGATTCGATCGGCTCTACGGAGCCGAGCGGCTCGGCGGCGTCGTGCTGCTGGACCAGACGCCGATCGGCCGCTCCTCGCGCTCGAATCCGGCCACGTACCTCAAGGCCTGGGAGGAGGTGCGTCGGATCTACGCCAACCAGGTCATCTCCCTCCGCCGGGGCTACACGCCCCAGCACTTCTCCTTCAACGTCGACGGCGGCCGCTGCCCCGTCTGCAAGGGCGAGGGCGAAATCACGCTCGACATGCACTTCATGGCCGAGGTGAAGCTGCCATGCGAGGAGTGCGAGGGGAGACGCTTCAAGAAGAACGTTCTCGAGGTGGCATACCGCGGGAAAAACGTTCACCAGCTCCTGCATACGACCATCGACGAGGCCCACGAGCTGCTCCGGGATCACCCGACGCTCAAGCGCAAGCTCGGTATCCTGAGAGACGTGGGCCTGGGTTATCTGGAGCTCGGGCAGTCGGCGACGACGCTCTCGGGAGGCGAGTCGCAGCGTCTCAAGATCGCTTCGACGCTCGACGACAGCCCAGGCGATAACCTGCTTTACGTCTTCGACGAGCCGACCACCGGGCTGCACCTCGAGGACGTGAAGCGGCTGCTCGGCGTCCTTCAAGACCTCGTCGATCGGCGCCACAGCCTGCTCGTGATCGAGCACCACCTCGACGTGATCGCCCAGGCCGACTGGGTGATCGATCTCGGCCCCGGCGGCGGCGGGCACGGAGGGCAGCTGGTCGCGGCGGGACAGCCCTGGGCGCTCACCGCGAATACGGCTTCGGTCACCGGCCGGGTACTCCGCGAAAGGGGCTATCGGTTCCCTCCGCCGCCGGAGCGAACCACGCCGAGGGAGCTGGCATGAGCGCCGCGCCAAGCCGCTGGCTTCTGCTCCGCGGGCTCGCGCGCGAGCTTCGCCACTGGGAGGGTTTCGCCGAGACCTATCGACGCACGCTCGGGGCCCTGGAGGTCACCTGCCTCGACCTTCCGGGTGCCGGCACGGAATGGAAGCGAACGGCGCCCCTCACCGTGGCGGATACGGTCGATGATCTGCGCCAGCGCTGGCTGCAGGCGAACGCAGGCGGGAAGCAGCCGGCGGGAATCTTCGGCGTATCGCTCGGGGGCATGATCGCCCTGGACTGGGTCGCGCGGTATCCCGATGACTTCGGCGCGCTCGTCCTCCTGAATACGAGCGCCCGCGGGCTCACGCCCCCGTGGCAGCGCCTGCGCCCCTCCATCCTTCCGACGCTTGCCCAGGCCTTCACGACCCGGGATCCGAGATCGCGCGAAATCCACCTGCTCGCCGCGACGACCTGCCTGGACGCCTCAGGCCGCCGCGAGCTGGCCACGCGCTGGGCCGCCGTCTGGCGCGACCAGCCCATGAGACTCGCGAACAAGGCCCGTCAGGCCGTCGCTGGAATCCGGTTCCACCCGCCGGCGGCGACACCCTGCCCGTCGCTCGTGCTCGCCGCTCGCACGGACGCCCTGGTCCATTACCATTGCTCCGTCAAGCTGGCAGGGCGCCTCGACGCGGCCCTGCGGGTGCATCCGGGCGGAGGGCACGACCTCTCGCTCGACGACCCGAACTGGGTCGCCGGCCAGACCCGCGATTGGGTGCGGGAGCGATTCGCCATGCACGCCCCTACTTCATGACCTCTGTCACCTGAAGCTCGATTGCCTGCTCCGCGGTCGTGCGGCCCGCGGCCTTCTTTCCGATCCCCGAAGACTGATCCTTGCGCGAAGAGCTGACTCCGGAGACCGAGGTCCACTTCCCGATCGGCGCCACGATCTTCGCGCCCGACTCGACCCGCCCTGACCCGACCGCCGTGCTGTGGGTGAGGACATCGAGACGCACCTTCTCTCCATGCACGACGGGCCGCACGTAGAACCCGCCGTCCGAGGTGTGAATGAAGCCGTCCTGGCCTTCTTCCACCAGGATCTCCTGCCCGCCCACTGACTGCGAGGTCGTCTCGCTGTCCTTCAGCGCGGTCGTCTGCCCTGGATTGATCAGGATCACGCCCCGTTTTCCGGCGATCGGGACGGTCGCCCCGATCCGCGCCGATGTCGACCGACTTTGAATCCCGCCCGGCGCGCGCACGCGGATCCTGAGAATCCGGGGCTTGCGATCGAGCTGCCCGAGGATCTCCCGGATCTCCTGCATGTTGGATGAAGTCGTCCGAACGATGAGCTTGTCGTTATGGGCTTCGGCCACCCCCTCGGGAGCGAGAAACTTCCGGACGACCGGAAGCATGTCCTTCGCCGGCCGGCCGATGATCGAAAAGCTCGCGACCTCCTGTCCGGCGAACGTCGGAGTCAGCCCCCCCGAAAGCACCCAGGTCAGGAAAAGCGCCGCGCCGAGCTGCCAACTCCGTTGCGCGCGTCCGCAAGATCCGCTAGCGGTTTGGTTCATGACCGACTCCCCTCTCCGGAAAAGATCGCACCACCATCTAAGAACGTCCAGCTGGCTCGCCGTCGCCACCTGCGCGTTGGGCGCCCTCAGCCCCGCCCGGGGCACCGCGGGCGAATCGGCGCCCTCGCAGGAAGCCGCCGAGTGGCGCAAGTGGATCAACGAGCAGAGCGAGAAAATCCGCAGCTCGCCGACCTCGTTCGTGAACCTGAACGACGCCGCCTATCTGAAGAAGGGCGAAACGGTCTACCTGGCCGACGAGCCGCTCACGGCGAAGGCGGTCTTCCGCAAGGTGAAGCCCGGCAAGCTGCTCGCCGAGCTCAGGTACGACGGCGAGGTCCTCTGGGTACGGCCCGCCGGGGAGGGAGAAGCGTTCGACCTACTGAAATCGATACCCGCGGGCGCCGCCCCGGAAACGAGACCCCAGTGGAAAGCGCCGAACGGCATCGTCATCGCCGGAAGCCGGCTGACGGATGGCGACTTCCGCCTGCGGATGCATAATCCCGAGCACCCGCTGCAGAAGGGTTTCCGTGAGCTCGCGTTCTTTCCCTTCGACACGGAAGCCCGGGTTCGCGCTAAATTTGTTCTCGCCGAGTCACCTCGTCAGGTGAAGATGCCCACCGTGCGCAACCGCACGCAGCCGGCCTGGCTCGTCGGCGACTTCGAGTTCGAGTATGCGGGCAAGCCGGCGCGGCTGGCCGCCTACACGTTTGACGATCCGGGCGCGGCCCCGGACACCGGAAAGAAGGAGCTCTTCGTGCCATTCCGCGACGGGACCAACGGAAAGGAAACCTACGCCGGAGGCCGTTATCTCGATGTTCCGGTCCCAGGGTCCCTGACCGGTCTCTCCGAGACGGACCTCGACTTCAACCGCGCGTACCACCCGCTCTGCGCACGCTCGAAGTTCTTCAACTGCGTGAGGGTGATGTCTCCACCTCTGAAAGCCCGAGTCCAGGCAGGTGAACGGCTGGACACCCGCGGCTCCGCAACGTCCTCTCGACCTTGATTTCCAGGAGTCGTTCGAGCGCGGCGCGAACGAGCGGGCCCTGGTGCGGGCCCTCGAGAACCTCGAGGGCCCGGGCAATCGCTTCGATCGTCGAGACGCACTCCGGCCGCGGCTCGGCGCGAAGCCGATACCTCGAGGGTGGCCCAGGCAGGAGCCTCACGCGCAGCACTCCGTCGAGCGCCCGCTCTCGCGCAGGGAGCTTCCGGGCCTGGCGCCAGGTGCCATCGGGCACGATGAGCGCGAACGGACCCTGAAGATCCAAGACCAGCCGCTCCTCGAGGGGGAGCGCGTCCTCCGACGGAAAGAGGAGGAGCCTCACGCGTCCCGGCGTCTCGAGCGCCCGAGAGTTGAGGGGCCTTTCGCGCTCCCCTCGCACGTGCACGCTCGCGCCCAGCAGCGCGGCCGCGGCCAGTCGCCCCGTGTTGCTGCTGACTGGAAGCTCTGCAGCGTGCAGGATGACTCGAACGCTTGTCCCCACGGAAAGCACTGGAATCTGCGGGCAGAAACACAGATCCCTGCGCGCTTCGCAGCGGCGGCAACGATGCACTGATCCCACCCGAGGACTCATAGAATTCTCTGCCCAGCTTCGCCTGGCCGGGTCATTCGCCACAACTACCCCATGGGAAAGCGCTCATTTTTCCGGAATTTCCCCGGGAAATATTTCTGATCCCCCCATTGACTCCATGCATTATGCGTGTTTGAAACCTTGCAGCAGTTACCTGGGCCTGAAGTAAGGGTCGGGCCCCGGTAGAGACATTGTGGGGGCCCATGGCAAGATCAAAATCCGGTCAAATCCAGGTATTAGTAGCACTATTCACAGGCTTCGTCATTTTTACACACCTCGACGCGGCCCCGAGCTGGGGCGGTGGACGCCTCAAGGTCATCTACGGCGACGACGATCGCCTCGACCTGTACCAGGTGACCCAGGGCCGGCAGCGCGAGCTGGCCGACTCCACCGTCGCGCTGATCAAGGACCACAAGCTCACCCGCAGCGAAGACGGCGCCTCCTACACGATCGAAGTCGAGGCCTACAAAGAGGAGTACGGTCTCTGTTCCGACGAACCCTTTGTCGACCAGGTCACGGCTGCCGGCTGCTCCGGCTCGCTCGTCGGTGCTGACCTGATCCTCACGGCCGGTCACTGCATCGAAACGCAGACCGAGTGCGAGAACACGAACTACGTCTTCGGATTCGGCGTCACCCGCGCCGGCGAGATGCCGACGACCGTCGCCGCCTCGGAAGTCTACGGCTGCGCCGAGCTCATCGTCACGAAGCAGGAGGACGACGGCGCCGACTTCGCCATTCTGCGGCTGGACCGCGCCGTCACCGGGCACGCTCCCCTCGCCGTCAGCCGGCGCGGCAATCTCGACGTCGGCGCTGGCCTCGTCGTGATTGGGCACCCCGCCGGGCTGCCGACGAAGGTCTCCGCCGGAGCCGGCGTTCGCGACAACTCGCACGAGGGCTACTACGTCGCGAACCTCGACACCTACGGCGGCAACTCCGGAAGCGCTGTCTTCAACACCGAGACGAACGAGATCGAAGGCGTGCTGGTACGCGGGGAGAGGGACTACACGACGGACCCCGAACGCGGCTGCACGATCTCGCTTCGCTGCACGAACGACGGGTGCAGGGGCGAGGATGTCACGAAGATCTCGCAGGCGCTGCCGTACCTCGATTCGGCCTCGGTTCGCCTGGAGATCACGGACACCTCGGCTGAAGTCGATGCGGGCCGCGCGTCGGCCAGCCTCAGGATCGTAATCAGGAACCCATCCGCAGCGGCGCCCCCCGAGGAGGCGGAAGTCGTCGTCACCAGCGGCATGAAGGAGCTGGGTCGCGCGCGAACCGGGCCCATTCTGCCCTCCGACAGCCGCACCGTCGAGCTGAAGCTCGAGAACCTCGACGTCGACGCCTTGGTCGGCTCGGGCCAGCCCGTCACGGTGCAGGTGAAGCTGCTCGGACGAAAGCTCGCCGAAAAGGGGCTCCTTCTCAAGGCCGGACGCGACACGCTCGTCGAGTTCGCCGCCGTGAGAAAGTCGATCGACGTACCCTCGGGCACCGCCGAGATCGAGTACAGCGCGACGTATCTGGGCTCCCGCCCGATGCGGGGTACCGTCTCAGGCGCCCTGCTCATCGGAGGCAGCGCGAGCGACGACGTCATCGTCGTCGAGGTCCCCGTACCGGCTCCGGGCGCCACGGCGCGCATCCTGTTCCGGGTGTCAGGTCTGAACCAGACCCTGCTCCTCGCGGAGGTGGGACTTCCGGCCGCCGTCCAGCTCCGCGTCAACCGCGCGACGATCAAGCAGGATCGCCTGGTACTCAAGACCGAGGCGCTCCTCGGCGACCTGCTGCGGACGTTTCACCTCGCGACCGTCGGCAAGGTCACCCTCAACGGAGAAGGCCCGGTCGAGGCGAGGCTAGATTGGCTCCGTCGGTCGGTAATCGAGAACAATCTCGAGGCGACGCGCGCTGCGCGCTCCTTCCGCAGCGCGAACGTTTTTCGCAGCGACCCCGACTCGACGATTCCAGGCAGCCTGCTCGGTCTTCTGAGGCAGGAGCCCGTCCGTAACGCCTTGGCCGCCGCCCGGTACAAGGTCCTGGTCGACGGGCTCTGGGACGCCCGGACGGCGCTCCGCCGTACTCTCTTCTGGAGCAGTGCCAAGAGAAAGGCCTACGAGGCCCTGATCGAGCGCGTTCGCGTATCATCCCAGACACCGTGAGAATTCCGGTTCGCCCGGGATACACTCGAGGGGTTTGAATCCCCCAGCTGTCCGTGCTCGACCCACCGGTGGTAGGCGTAACCCTCGGAATCCACGAACAACATTCCGGCCAAAGCTGAGCTCGCGATCATCCAGACCATCAGCCCGATTCTAGCTGTCTTTCACCGAATTGGAGAAAGAACCTGTAGGCGCCGACGGCCGCGCCCGCGCAGGAGACGTGCCAGTAGGAATGGCCCTGGAGCCAGTGGTTCGCCGGATCGCAGAGCACGCGAGAGAGATCGAGCATCCAGACGCCGAGTCCGCTGAAGAAGATGGCCGACGTGATCCAGAACCAGCGGTAATCCACGCGCGCCCGCCTCGAGCGCGTGACGAAGAGGTGGATTTCCTGCAATCCCACGATCGTCATGAGGATGCCAAAGAGAGGAATACCGACGGCCGATCGGACGAGCACGAGCACCACCCCGAGCACCCCGTTCACGGCCCCATACGGGAGAAGGCCTGCCTTGAGCCCCAGCCGGCCGAGGTTCAGGAAAATGAGGGAGGTCGCAAGCAGATACATCGAGAAAATATCGAGGCGGCCGCCCCAGAACGTCATCGTGGCATGGAGCGCGACCGAAAAGACGCCGACTCCGATCGTGACGGGCCCAAGCCACCGAAGAAAACCCTGCACGCCGTCGCGGCGAGCCCACGCCATGATGATGAGGCCCGCAACGACGAAGGCGGCGCAGGAAACCGTGTTCGACGGCTCGACGATCCAGCCACAGACGTTCTGCTCGCAGAAGTCGACGGCCGTGGGCTCAAAGCCCGACCAAGGGCACTCCGCCGTCATCGCGAAGCCCGCCTTCCTCCGCGCGGTCCGCCCTTCACTAGCACCGGAAACGTGATCTCGGAAGGGCCGCGCGCTCGCCCGAACTTCCACCCACGGGCGCGGGCGAGCACCTCCCTGACGAAACCCGCCGCGTCTCTTCCCGCGAGCGTGGAGGCAAGCCTCCGGGCCGAAGCCACCCGCCCGTCGGGCCGGACTCGAAGTCTCACGCTCAAAAGCCCGTCCGCGATTCCGTGCCGGGCCGCAAATTCCGGGAGCGCCGCGAGCCCCGCGTTGAGCACCGGCTCGAGCGCCCGCGCGGTAAGCTTGCCGCTATAAAACGGAGCGGGATCGGTGAACCATCCATGCAGCACGAGGCGGGCTTCCCGCGGATCGTGCGAGCCCCGCACCTCGGTCACCCCGTGCGGGAGACGCGGATCGAACGCCACGAGCCGGTTGAAACGCGGCTCGACGCGATCGACGAGCTGGGGCAGCTCGACGCCCCGGTCGCCCCGAAACCCCTTCCAGTAGTCGAGGACGCCGGGCTTCATGACGAGCGTCTCGCCTCCCCGGAACGCGCCTGTCGAGAGCGAAAGCACGTAAGCCCAGGGGCCGTGGTGGTTGTCGGCGTGCAGCTCCTGCCGGCAGCCGTCCACGTAGGCGCTCAGCCAGGGAATCGTAACCGCGCGACACCCGAGCTCGCGCATCCCCCAGTCGGTCAGCTCTCCCAGAAAACCCTCCAGCGAAGCGCGCGGGAAGTACCGGACGGCAGGCGTCCGCAGCAGCGTGTACTGATCAGGGACGTGCCAGTAGTCCCAGACGAAGCGGTCCGGCGAGCCCTGGAGCGGGTCCCTGAAGCGGTCGTCATAGACCGCGCGCAACGCTCTCGCGTGCCGGCTGAAGCGATCGACCACTTTCAGATGGTCCGGAGGCATCCCCTCAGGTATCCAGGGGCGCCGTGGGTGTTTTCAAGCTCTTTCCAACCTGCGTTTACGAAAGTCAGGTGCCTCGCGCGCAGGCCGCGAGCCTCAACCGACTCCTGCTCAAGGAATCCGTTCGTCTGGACTCCTTTGACGACGCTGGCCGCGAGTGGTCGCGGAGCCGCTACCGAGGCGGCTACACGTCCTACTCCTCGATCGACGACCTGCACTGGCGGTCGTCGACGTTTCAGTCGCTCGCGGCTCTTCGAAAGCTGGCTCCGGCACGAGGTTCCTCCGAACCCGGGCGCGGGGTCGCGCGTGAGCATGAGCTTCAACTACGAACTCGAGTGAAGCGGAGTGGGGTGGGGGGGGGGGTTGTGGGGGGGGGGGGGTCGGGCAACCCCCCCCCCCACCCCACCCCCCGCACCCCCACACACAAGGGCAGG